>JBFFYZ010000102.1:0-6705 GCA_041568895.1 Nitrospiraceae bacterium | reverse complement strand
GCCGGGTCATAAAAGGTGTCGAAGTTATCCACGCAGAGGACGCGATCGCCCCGAGCCAACAGCGCCTCCACCACGTGGGAGCCGATAAACCCGGCCCCGCCCGTCACGAGGGTACATCCCGTGTCCGTCATGCCTGGTCCCTGATCACCCATATCACGGAACTCCCTCCCACCGAAAGGCGACCAGTATTTCCCGATTCCCCTTTTGGCCGGCGACAGGGGAATCCAGGACCCCGATTGGCTTCAGTCCAAGGCCCTCCCCGCAAGCCAGGATCTTTCGGGTCACCGCTTCCCGCTGCCGGTCATCCCGGACAATGCCGCCTCGACCCACCTGCCCTTTTCCCACTTCGAACTGGGGCTTGACCAGGACTACCAGCGTAGCAGGGTCGTCCAGGAACTGGACTACTTGTGGCAGCACGAGGGTCAGCGAGATAAATGAAACATCAGCCACCGCCACCTGGACCGCCTCGGGGATCGCCGACCGTTCGAGATACCGGATATTCTGTCGGTCCAGCACCACGACCCGCGGATCCTGCCGAAGGCGCCAGTCCAATTGGCCGTACCCCACGTCCACGGCATAGACCCGCCGGGCTCCCCGCTGCAACAGGCAGTCCGTAAACCCCCCGGTGGAGGCTCCGACATCCAACGCAATCGCTCCCGTGGGGTCGAGGGCGAAAGCCTCGAGCGCCGCCGCCAGTTTTTGGCCACCTCGGCTGACAAAGGGACTGGTTCGCGACAGGACCTCGATCGTGGCATCCGTCGGTACCAGCCTGGCCTGCTTATCGACCCGCTCGCCGCCCACCCTGACGGCCCCGGCCAGAATCAACCGAGCCGCTTGCTCGCGGCTTTCGACCAAGCCACGGGCCACCAAGAGGCGATCGAGCCGTTCCCGACTTAAAACCACCTTGCGAGCCATCACGTATGAGGGAAATGTCGGCGAGGGAGGAGAGGTCGGACGTGGTGGGGCTCAGTTGGATGGAGCCGTCTCCTCCGCCTCTTCTTCGGGGAGGGAAAAGGCGCGCAACTTCTTTTTCCCTTCCTTATCCTGAACCAGAATTTCTACCTTCCGTTCCGCATCATCCAGCATCTTGAGGCAGGATTTGGACAACCTGATCCCCTCCTCGAAAATCTTCAGGGATTCATCAAGCGGAAGGTCCCCCTTTTCCAACTCGGAGACGATCGTTTCCAGTCTGGCCATGGCTTCTTCAAATTTTAAGGCTGCCACTACGTTTCCTTCCTCCGAACCGACAAGGCAACTGAACCCCTTCAGCTGGTGTATAGCCTCGGACCCTGCGGGTGATCACCGTCAATCCCGCTTCCCGAATGAGGTATTATACCCCCTCGATGAATCAGGTCAAGCGCTTAGGAATCCGAGAGAATTTTTCGAATCTCGCACAGCAACTGCCCTTCCCCGAGCCGGGCTCGAATGGTGTTGCCGGCCGAGACCTCCCGCGCCCTCTTGATCACCACATTTCCGGGGACGGTCTGCAGGATGCTGTAGCCTCGACCTAAAATGGCCAGCGGGCTGAGGCTGTCCAGCCCGGCAGCCAGGGTCCGAATGCCTTGTCGGCGGATAGCCAGCAGCGCCAACACCCCCTGGTCTAGACGCTTCCCCAGTTGAGGCAGGAGGGTCAAACCCTCCCGGACCCGGCCCAGCGAACTTGCGACTTCCAACCGATGCCGGCATGCCGAAATCCGCTGTCGGAGGCCGACCAGAGAGGTCTGGAAGGTCATACTCAGGCGTCCGGTAAGATCGTCCAGCCTTTGCGCGTATCGCTGGAGGTGGAGCATGGAAGCCCCCATGAGCTTCAGGTGGCCTCGAAGCTGATGGCGGACGGGACCCAGGCGCACGCGCACGGCTCGATCCAGCCGCCGCCTCAGAACCTCGATAGTCTGCACTAAATCGTCGAGGACCGGCACCACCGCCTCCGCCGCGGCGGAAGGAGTCGGAGCCCGGTAGTCGGCGACAAAGTCGGCCAGCGTCACGTCAATCTCGTGCCCCACCGCCGACACCACCGGAACCGCGGACTCCGCAATAGCCCGCAGCACCGCCTCATCGTTAAAACTCCATAAATCCTCCAAGGACCCGCCTCCCCGCCCTACGATCATCACCTCCACCAGACCTGACGCGCCGAGCGCACGAACGGCTTCGGCGATCTGAGAGGCGGCGGCCTCCCCTTGCACCAGCACCGGCACAATCAGGACCTGTACGACGGGGCATCGACGATGCAGAACGGTCAGGATGTCCCGGACCGCGGCGCCGGACAGAGATGTGACCACGCCGACCCGCCGAGGAAGGAACGGCAAGGGACGCTTGCGGGATTCGTCGAAGAGGCCCTCCCGGGCCAGCTTCTCCTTCAGCTGCTCGAAGGCGAGTTGGAGCGCCCCGACGCCCTTAGGCTCCAGGTAGTCCACCACTACCTGATACTCGCCCCTCGGCTCATAGACCGTCAGGCGTCCCCGGACGACGACCTGGAGGCCTTCCTGAAGGGAAAACCGCAGGCGTTGGGCACCACCTCGGAACAAGACGGCCCGAATCTGGGTTTGGGTATCTTTGAGGGTGAAATACAGGTGTCCGGAGGCGGGGGTGCGGAGGTTGGAGAGTTCCCCCTCCACCCATACTTCGGGAAAACTCTGTTCCAGGCGATCCCTGACCAGAACGGTCAGTTCGGAAACGGTCAGGATACGCTGTGGGTGAGTGCCCACGAGCATGCGCAGGTGCTCAACGACTCCTTGGGCCAGCAGGGCCGCAGAAAGGGTCTCGCGGTCCCTCAAAAAGAAGAGCCTCTTCGGCCTTTCTCAAACGGGTACTCCACACAGACTCGACGAAGACTTCCCACCCGGTGTCACCGAAGAGCGATCAATCGGGAATTCGCATTCGCTGAATAGTGAGCGCCTTGCCCACACGCCCATCCAGCTCGACCAAGACCGCACTGAACACCGAGGGACCCGAGGCCACTTCGAATCGGCGCGGCATCCCCGTCATGAATTTTTCGATCGCCAGTTCCTTCTTGATCCCGATCACCGAATGGATGGGCCCCGTCATGCCGATGTCGGTCAAATAGGCCGTGCCCTTGGGAAGAATCTGCTCATCGGCCGTCTGGACGTGGGTATGGGTCCCGACCACGGCGGCAACCTCGCCGTCCAGAAAATGCCCCATCGCCATTTTCTCGGACGTGGCTTCCGCGTGCATGTCCACAATGATGGCCTGCGTTTCTTCCTTGAGGCGGGCCACTTCCCTACGGGCGACTTGGAAGGGGCAATCGAGCGTCGGCATAAAGACGCGCCCCATCAACTGGAGGACGCCCAGCCGCTCCCCGCCGGGCGTTTCCACCACCACCATCCCACGACCCGGCACCCCATCCGGGTAATTGGCCGGACGCAGCAGCCGCGGTTCCCGCCCGATGAACTCCTGGATTTCTTTTTTATCCCAGGCGTGATTGCCGGTCGTAATCACCGAGAGGCCCATTTCAAACAGCTCGTGGGCCAGTTCTGGGGTAATCCCGAACCCCCCCGCTGCGTTCTCCCCGTTCCCGATCACCAGATCGACGCCGTGCTGGGCCACGACCTTGTGGAGAACCCTGGAGACGGACCGACGTCCGGGCTCACCCATGATATCGCCGATGAAGAGAACTTTCATAAAGGCCCGCAATGGGCGATAGGGGATGGGCTATGGGGAATTGGCTTGGCTCTTCGTATAGCCCATAGCCCCGTGCCTATAGCCTCTCGTGCTTTATTTCGCATAATCCACGAACCGGCTTTCCCTGATCACGGTCACCTTGATTTGGCCGGGATAGGTCAACTCCTGTTCGATCTTTTTGGCCAGTTCGCGGGACAACAGGGCCGATTCCGAGTCACCGACCTCTTCCTGGCGGACAATGACCCGGATCTCACGGCCGGCTTGAATGGCGTACGCCTTTTGCACCCCTTTGAGACTGGCGGCGAGGGATTCCAGCTTCTCCAGCCGCTTCACATAGGATTCCAACGCCTCCCGTCTGGCACCGGGCCTGGCGGCGGACAGGGCTTCTGCGGATGCCACCAACACCGTTTCCGGACAAACCGGCTCCACCTGTTCATGGTGTGCCGCTATGGCATTGACCACCTTGGGCGATTCGCCGTACCGCTTGGCGAGTTCGGCGCCCAGCATGGCGTGCGTCCCCTCCTCTTCTTGGCTGACCGCCTTGCCGATGTCGTGCAGCAACGCCCCGCGTTTGGCTAACTTGACGTCGAGTCCCAGCTCGGCCGCCATCATGCCGCAGATATAGGAGGCCTCCCGAGCGTGATACAAGTTGTTTTGGCCGTAGCTGGTCCGGTATTTCAGTCGGCCCAACACCCGAATGATTTCCGGGTGAAAATCCGACAGCCCGACCTCATAGATCACCTTCTCGGCCTCTTCCAGCATCAACTTGTCGAGATCGGTCTTGACCTTGTCCACCACTTCTTCGATCCGCGTGGGATGGATTCGGCCGTCGTGCATCAGCCGCTCCAAGGACACCTTCGCTATTTCCCGCCGCAGCGGATCAAAGCCCGAGATAATCACGGCCTCTGGTGTTTCGTCGATGATGAGGTCAATCCCCGTCGCCGCCTCAATCGCCCTGATGTTCCGTCCTTCTCGGCCAATAATGCGCCCCTTCATCCCATCATTGGGAATCTGCACCACCGAGATCGTCCCTTCGGAGACGTAATCCCGCGTGACCCGCTGAATGGATCGGGCGATGATCTCGCGGGCTTCGCGTTCGGCTCCCTCTTTCGCCTCATCGATAATCCGCTTGGCGACGCCGGCAGCCTCGAGGCGGGCCTCACTTTCAATTTCCGACAGGAGCTGCCGCTTGGCTTCTTCGACCGTCATACCGGCCACCCGCTCCAACGCCTGCCGATGCTCCTTGACCGCACGATCGCACGCCGCCTCCTTGGCGGCCAGATCCGCTTCGCGCGTGCTCAAGGTTCCTTCTCGCCTCTGGACCTCAGCCTCCCGCTTCTCGTTGGTGGCTACCTTCCGGTCAAGCGCTTCCTCCTTCTGGAACAAGCGCTTCTCCTGGGCCACCAGCTCAGCCCGTTTTTCCTTTTCTTCCCTTTCCAGTTCCGTGCGTGCCTGAAAGAGGAGCCCCTTCGATTCGAGCTTGGCTTCTTTGATCAGGTTTTCCGCTTCTCGCTCCGCTCCCTGCACCGCCTGCCGGGCGCGTTCTTCCGCCTGCATGCGGCTGGACGTCAAGGCCTTCTTTCTGAACAGAGCCGCAAGCCCGATTCCGAGCGCGGCGCCCACGAGGCCAGCCACCAGCACGTATACGGTCATGCTCGTAAGAATGGTTCCCACCCCCTTCTGGATTGAGAGGCGCACCCGGGTAAGGGAGCCCGCCTCATTCGGTCCGAATTCGCAGTCCGATTCCGACCTGTCAGGAGCGGGCTTGACGATGGAAGTGCCCGGCTTGGAGAGGACCCCTCAAGCCGGTCCGAGGGAGGATGGGAGGCACGAAGTCGGGTCTTCGCGACGCGTCAGGTCTGGAGCGGGCCGAAGAGAGTCCTGCATGGGCCACAGGAGAAGGCGGGGCTCATCGACCTGGGCCCCCACCTGTCGGGTTGCCTCCAACGAGGGATTCGGCACTGACGCGAACGCTGCGCCCCTCGCTGAGGTGAACGTAACCATGTTGATTGGTTTAATAGCATTCTGTCATCCCGATAGGCCCCACCTTCGTTCATCCCTCACTCGGTTTCCCGTGCTCTTGCTCAGATCACTCGCCGAACCCTGTCGCTCGCGTCCATACGTAAATGGGGTGCCCCCCAACTTCTTCGTGTGTCCTCGTCCAACCGGTCGCCAAAAGCGCGACCCCTCATCTGTCCAGCCCTAACTCGTCCTTTCCTCAAGGCTTTCCGGTAAAATCAGCTTAACTTACCAGAAAGGTTTTGAGTCCTGCAAGCCTTCTTCAGCCACTCACCGGTGCCGAACCGGCTGTATCTGCTCGTCAATGGTTTCCACCAAGGATAGGGCCCGGCGATCCACATCCGCCTCTCCTTCCTGACGGCGCTGCTCGGCCTGCCAGTATTGGTGGGCGATGTTCAAGGCGGCCAGAACCGCTACCTTAGCCAAGGTGGCCGTCTTCATGCCCTGGGACACCTGCCGCATCGTGTCATCGACGTAAGCGGCGACCCGGGACATGTATTCCTCCTCGGCCTGACCGGTAATAGTATACCGCTGTCCGTAAATTTCCACTTGCAAGGTCTTAGTCAAGCGCCACCTCCTTAGCCTCTTCCAGGGCTTCGAGGGAATCCAATTCACCCAAGACCTTCTCGATCCGCGAGCGGATGTCTGCCCGCTCCTCCTCCCATCGACGACTCTCGGATTCCTGTTGCTCCAGGTGGGCACGGGCGCGTTCCAGTTCCTTCTCCAGGCTGGCGTTCGTTTCTTTCAGGTCTTGAATCATGTCCACCATTTTGCGGACCCGCGCTTCCAGCGCCTCCATCCGATCCAACGCCATGTCTCGCCCCGCCTATCTCTGGCCGTTCACTGCTCAACATCCCTGCGGCACCCGGTCATCCGACCCGATGACGGGCACCACCCTAAACCCGCTGCACGACTCAGGAATCGGGGCGAACTATAAGAACTTCAGCAGACCTTGTCAAGGAACCGGATCGCGCATTCGCTGCCTTCGAGGCGATGATACTCTCGATAACTCCGCAAGACCCGTTTGACGTATCGGCGCGTTTCCTG
>JBFFYZ010000101.1:0-6717 GCA_041568895.1 Nitrospiraceae bacterium | reverse complement strand
GTGGATCGCCCCGTGGTGGCCGTTCCCACCAGCCGGGGCTATGGGGCGAGCTTTGGCGGGCTGGCTGCTTTATTGACCATGCTGAATTCCTGCGCCGCGGGTGTCGGGGTTATGAACATCGATAACGGGTTCGGAGCCGGATGCCTGGCCCACCGCATCAACCTGTTAGGAGCCCCCTGACGGGTTCGCCGAGCCTGTCCCATCCCCATCAGGAATCTGGGCTTTCACTTCAAGACTTCCCCGCTTCGGCCACGCGATCATGTGGGTCCGTGGCCCGTTCTCTCCGACGGCCAGCAGCTTTGCCCGCACCTCGTAGTGGTATCGTCCCTGGCCCACCAACTGCTTCGTTTGATCCGTCCCGTCCCACTGCAGGGTGACCGCGATGCGGTGAGGGGTCGGATTCTCGGAAGGGTCTTTTTCGACCGCCGAGGGAACCGCTCCATCGGCTCCGGTCAGGGTCTCGATGGACTTTCGTTCGGCCAGAAAGCGAACGGACCGTTTGGAGGGGGAGCTGATCAAGGAGGACACCTCCAAGATGGTCGCGCCGTCCAAATCCTGGGGGAGCTGGATCTCAACCGCCAGGTCCAGGGGACTTGTTCCCGGAACATAGGGATCATGGGAAAACGTGACGGCGAGGATCTTGAGGTCCGGCTCCCGGCTGGGCGCGCGTTTGCGTTTGGCCTGGGCGGAGTCTTCAAACGTAAAAAAACTGAGGGTGAGGGGGATCACAAGCAGCATGACGGTCCCAAGCCGGCCGAGCAGGCGGGTCGGTGAATAACAGGGTTTGGCGGTCAAGGCCATAACGGTTTGGTCACCAGGAAACGGACGGTTGAGGGTAACAGAGGGAGTCTGGGCGGTTCGCCTACGTTCTTCTTTTTGGATAACATACCGGTGCTCCCCTGTCAATAAACCTCGAGCCGAAGACCCCCACGGAAAACCGCAAAAAACGGCCTGCCCGCTCGTTGCCGTCTGCGCGATCCTTACGTTAAGATGGCCCGCGGCATTCGCCCGGCGTTCGGACATTCCATGATGTTCCAGGAGACGGTGGCGTGAGACTCCTCCATTTCGATTGCTTTTCCGGGATCAGCGGAGACATGGCCCTGGGCGCCCTCGTCGATGCCGGGTTGCCCTTGAAGGATCTGGCCCGTGCCCTCAAGGCGGTCCCCGCGAAGGGGTATGCCCTGCGGGCCAAAAAGGTGATGCGGGGGGGCATTCATGCGACCAAAGTGACTGTGGCCATCAAAAACGGCTTCGGGTCGCCGCTCCGGCTCAGCCGGATCCACAAACTGATCGCCGCGAGCCGCGTCCCGCCTTCGGTGAAAGAGTTGGGGCACGAGGTGTTCGAGGAGTTGGCGAAGGCCGAGGGACTCGCGCATCGGATGAAGGCCTCGGAGGTGCGATTTCATGAAGTCGGCGTGGTGGATTCTCTCGTCGACGTGCTCGGGTGTTTGTTGGGATGCCATCTGTTGGGCGTCAATCGGGTCACCGCGTCACCGGTCAACCTGGGGACAGGGGTCCTCGCTTCGGCGCATGGGGTGCTACCGGTCCCCGGACCCGCCGTCGCCCATTTAACTCGAGGCCTTCCGGTGTACAGCACCGGCCCCAACCGCGAGTTGACCACCCCGACCGGAATGGCTTTGCTTCGGACCCTGACAGGGGAATTTGGGGGGCTGCCTCTGATGCAGGGGGCGGCCGTCGGGTATGGAGCCGGCACCGCGAACACGGAAGGCTGGCCCAATGTGCTGCGGGTCTTCATCGGCGACAGCGTGGGGGGCGAACCCGTCACCGACGCCCCCGGGAATTCCGAGCCGGTCATCCAGATCGAAACCAATTTGGATGACTTCCACCCGCAGGCCTATGAAACGGTCATGGAGCGGTTGTTTCGTGCCGGTGCCTTGGACGTGACGTTGACCCCCGTCATCATGAAACGTGGTCGGCCGGGCGTGGTGCTCACGATCCTGGCCACCGCGGAAACGGCTGCGGAGGTGGCGCAGGTGGTCCTGGAGGAAACCTCGTCGCTGGGAGTCCGGATCCAAGAGATTGACCGGTGGGTCCTGCCCCGTCGTATCCACACCGTGCGCGTCAAGGGCGGTCCGGTCCGTGTGAAGGTGGCCCAGACGCGGCAAGGCCGGACCAAGGCGGCTCCGGAATACCAGGACTGCAAACGCATCGCCGACCGGTCGGGCCGTCCCGTCCGGGAAGTCATGGAAGCGGCCATGGTGGCCTTTCACCTCAACGCCAAAGTAAAACGGAAAAAGTAAAAAGTATTTCTACCTTTTGACTTGTAGCTGTTGCCGTTCGGAATACGCTATGACGCTGTTTTGGTATCTCGTCCTGTTCCTGGTTTCGGTCATCATTACCCTGGGCGGATGCACCCTCTTTACCAACGGGATTGAGTGGCTGGGGAAGCGCCTCAAGGTTTCGGACGGGGCCGTCGGCGGGATCTTCGCGGCGGTGGGCACGGCCTTGCCGGAGACCAGTATTCCCATCATTGCCATCTTTTTCGGAACGGGGCAGGACCGTACCGACGTGGGGCTGGGCGCGATTTTGGGCGCCCCCTTCATGCTCAGCACGCTGGTCATTCCCCTGTTGGCGCTGTTGCTGTTGCTGTATGCCCGGTTGGGGAAGCGGCCCCCCTCCTTTCATTTGCCTTACCGGGAAGTCCGAGGGGACCTGGTGGTGTTTTTGGTCGGCTACGGGCTGGCCTTGGGCTGTGCCATGATTCCGTCCCGGCAACTGCATTACTTCGTCGCGGCCTGTTTGCTGCTGTTGTATGGCTATTACCTGTACCTGAAATTGTCGGCTTTGCCTCATGGAGAGGCCATGCCCGATCCCTTGTTGTTCGCCCGCAAGGCGGCCACGCCCTCGTTCGGCATGATCGGCTTGCAAGGGATCGTCGGGCTGGCCGGCTTGGTCGCCGGCGCCCATTTGTTTGTGACGGTTGCCCAGACGTTGGCGGCAGAATGGAGTGTCTCCCCCTTGCTGTTGACCTTGTTGATTGCCCCGCTGGCAACCGAATTGCCGGAAATGTCCAACAGTTTTTTGTGGCTATACCGAAGGAAGGATACGCTCGCAGTCGGGAACGTCACGGGCGCGATGGTCTTCCAGGGCACCTTTCCCGTGTCCGTGGGCCTCATCGGAACCGATTGGCAAATGGCGCCCTCCGCCCTCCTGACCATGGGACTGGCGCTTGTGGCGGTCGGGCTCTGTCTTGCCCAATTGCTCCATGGCGGGCAGTGGCGCCCCTGGTTGTTGAGTGCCGGCGCGCTGTTGTACCTGGGGTACGGCCTTTATCTGTACGGGTCCTGAGGTGCTTGTGAGAAGGCCATGACCAAGGCGCGAAGGGATCAAAAGGCTCAAAGGGCTCTCCACAAACCACAACCCCTCCTGGGTCTGACCATGGGAGACCCAGCGGGAATCGGGCCTGAAGTGGTGGTGAAGGCGGTCGCTGGAGGCCTGCTCCGTCGGTGGTGTCGGCCCCTGGTCATCGGGTCCCTGCCTGAGATAGAACAGACCGTCAGGGCACTGGGTGTCCGGCTGCGGATCATTCCGGTGGAAGGCCATCAGGGTCCAGTGGGGCGTCCCGGCGAACTGGCCGTGCTGGATCCCCTGAGGAGACCAGTGGGACGGTTCCGGATGGGCAGGGCCGCGAAAAAAACCGGCGCTGCGGCCGTCGCCTTTATCACTAAGGCCGTCGAGCTGGCCGAGGCGGGGTGCATCGACGGGATGGTCACCGGGCCGATCAACAAGGAGGCGATCAATCTGGCGGGCTACGCCTATCCCGGGCACACGGAATTGCTCGCGGATCTCACCAAGAGCCGCGAGGTCGGCATGATGATCGTCGGAGGGCCGTTGAAGGTCATGTTCGCGACGACCCATGTGGCCATCCGTGAGTTGCCGAGCCTGTTGACGGCGGAGCGGGTCGGGCGAACGATCCGGTTGGCCCATCGCGCGTTGCGAGAGTTTTTCGGTATCCCCAAGCCCCGGATCGGGGTGGCGGCATTGAACCCGCATGCCGGCGAAGCCGGCCTGTTCGGTGACGAGGAGCGCCTGGCGATTCTCCCCGCGACCCGGCTTGCCAAGGCCCAGGGCCTTCGGGTCTCGGACCCCCTCCCGGCCGATACGTTGTTCGGGAAAGCCGTCCGAGGAGACTTTGACGGCGTGGTCGCGATGTACCACGATCAGGGTCTGATTCCGCTCAAGCTTCTGGCGTTCGGCCGGTGCGTCAACCTGACCGTGGGCCTGCCGATCATCAGAACCTCGGTCGATCATGGGACGGCCTATGATATTGCCGGGAAGGGGCGGGCTCATCCGGACAGCCTGGTCGAGGCTGTCAAACTGGCCGCCCAATTGGCCGCCAAGCGAGGCAGAGTCCATCCCTAAACAGGCAGGAAGCCCATGGTGGAGGTGCCGATGCCAGATCCGATTACCCAGGCTCTCGACATGATTCAAAAACAAATTCGGGAACTGGATGTCCTCTACACCCAGGCCGCCATGGAGCTGAACACCGTGGCCGGAAAAGAGCGGGTGGCCAAGTGGAAGGCTCGAACCGTGGCTCTGCTGGCCCAACATTTGGGACAGAAAGAAGGCCAGCGCTTTGCTGAAAAACAGATGGGCCCGTCCTTTTCCGCTGACCTCGTGGAAGAGCTGGGTGATGAGGTGGAGATCTACCGGGATTATCTGACGACGCTGTCCGATCTGCTCACCAAACATCGGAGCCAGGCTTCCGGGACGACCTGAGAACCGGCACCGGCGATGCGCACCCCAGCTCCCCCGCCACGCAAATCCCTGGGTCAGCATTTTCTCATTGATCCCAACATCGTTCGGAAGATCCTGGCCGTCGCGGCCGTTCGTCCCGAGGAAACGGTGTTGGAGATCGGCCCCGGTCGCGGCATGTTGACCAGGGCGCTCTGCGCCGCCGCTCAGGCCGTGATCGCGGTGGAGGTGGACCCCAAGCTGGTCGCCTACCTGGCCGAGGCTTTGGCCGACTGCCGGAATCTCGATCTCCGATCGGGCGATGCCCGCGAGTTTCCCTATCACTCCCTTCCCGAGGGGACCGTCGTCGTCGCCAACCTGCCGTACTATCTCTCCACCCCGCTCCTTTTCGCGTTACTCGATGCCAGCAAGCGCCTGGATCGTGTGGTGGTGATGTTGCAGGCCGAAGTGGCACGCCGGTTGGTGGCCAAACCGGGCTCCCGGGATTACGGCGTGCTCTCCGTCTTGGTCCAAGCCGTCGGGGAACCGACCTTGGCCTTCCGGGTTTCGGCGTCCTGTTTTCGTCCGAAGCCCGACGTGGAATCCGCGGTCGTCCATCTCACCATCCCTGCCTCTCCTTCCCCGTTCATCAAGGACCGGTCGCGGTTCGTCCAAACGGTCCGCGCGGCCTTTGCCCATCGGCGGAAAACACTAGCCAACTCGCTCACTCATCAGGGGTACTCGGCCGATCTCGTCGGGCGAGCCCTGAAGTCCGCCGGTATCGATGGGGGCCGCCGCGCGGAAACGCTGACCCTGGTCGAATTTGCTTCTCTGGCTGACGCGATCGGCCATACTGCCGGGGATCATTAGGGAACGGAGGAGGCTGAAACGCATCCGATTGAAGACGTTCAAGGATTTCAGCGGGTTAGCGTGAACGTTCATTGAAATTGCCTTGGTGCTGTGCTACCATCGCACGCATGGGAGGACCCACCGCCGCGAAGCGTCACGATGCCCGCGGTACATCCCGCCAGTCGTCTCACTTGCCCTATGAGGTTAGCGGGGTCGTTCTGATCACGCTCAGCCTGCTGGTGTTGTTGAGTCTCCTTTCTTTCGCTCCGACCGATCAGTTCCTGTTCTCTCCAGGCGGGGCCGACCAGGCGGGTTCCACCCAAACCCGCAACCTGATCGGCACGGTGGGGGCGACCTTGGGTGGCGTTCTCTTTCAGGTGGTAGGAGGGAGCGCCTATCTGGCCCCCGTTTTTCTGGCTCTCCTGGGGTGGCGGTGTTTTGTCGAGGGCACGCTCGCCCTGGCGCTCCGCAACGCGGGCGGGTCCCTGGCGGCCATTCTGTTTTTGAGCGGCCTGTTGCACCTGGAGCTGATCGGGGTGCCCTCGCTCCTGTACGGCTGGGTGTATCGAGGGCAAGCGGGCGGCGAGACCGGGCGCCTGTTGGCGGAGGGCCTCCACGGGTATTTCGCCAGCACCGGCACCCATCTCATTCTCTTGTGCGGACTGGTGGTGTCCCTGCTGTTGGCGACTCCCATGTCCCTTGCGGAGCTCTGGCGCCGTATTCCCGACTGGTGGGCCGTCCTCCTGGAGGCAGGGGGTCGCATCCAATCCCGAATCGCCTCCTGGCTGGCTGATTGGAGGAGAGCCGAAGGGACCAAGCCCACCAAGAAAACCAAGCCCAAACCGGTCAAAATCAACCGGCCGATCACGGCGAATGGGCAAGAAAGTCCCGAAGCTCTCCAGGAAGACCTGGCGGCGGTCGAGACCTTCGCCGAGGACGTGCAGCCCGCCGCGTCGGTGCCGATTGGAGTCGAGGCTTCCGTCCCGGACAGGGAAGACTCGCCGACCCTCCTGTCCAGCCCAGTCTCCAGCGGCTATCGGCTGCCCGATCCCCGCGACCTGTTGAGTGATCCCTCCGGTCCGTTGGAACGGATGACGGATGAGGCCCTCAAGGCCCAATCGGAGATTTTGATCCGCGCGCTGCTCAGCTTCGGTATCGAAGGAAAGGTCACGG
>JBFFYZ010000100.1:0-6837 GCA_041568895.1 Nitrospiraceae bacterium | reverse complement strand
CTCCCTGGCGGGCATTCCGCCCACCGCGGGGTTCATCGGCAAGTTCTACCTGTTCCTGGCCGCGGTCAACGCCGGGCTGGCCTGGCTCGCGGTGGTGGCCGTGCTGTTCGCCGCAGTCTCCGCCTATTACTATCTGCGGGTGGTCATGGTCATGTATATGCGGGACCCCGGGCCTGTCGAGGGACCCGAACCGAGGCTGTCCGCCTCGCCGGCCCTGGCCGTGGTCCTTGCCTGTGCGGTCGCGGGTGTGGTCCTGCTCGGGCTCTATCCCGATCCGCTCGTGTCCGTGACCACCCACGCCGTTCTACCCCTGAAGTAGCCGGCCCCTTCCGCTGAAGCCAACTTCCTTGACGGTCCGCTTTGGAATGGCTAGCCTGGCAGCGACGTGAAGAGTTTCCTCAAAACGCTTTGGTGCGCGGCCGTGGATTTTCGGCGCCACGGGTGCGGGAGCCTGGCGGCCTCACTGGCCTTCTTCTTCCTGGTATCCTTTTTCCCTATGGTATTCCTCCTCCTCTACGGCGTCAGCTTCGTGCTGAGCCACGAACAGGTCGGGCACGAATTTCTCGTCAGTTTCTTTCAGGGGTTCATGCCGAACCTGGGCCCCGAGCTCTCCGAAGAAATCAAGCGGATCTCCCAGGAGGAGGTCGTCCGGCTGGTCGTGTTTCTGACCTTCGCCTGGTTCGGCCTGCTCGTGTTCATCGAGGTGGAATATGCGGTGAACGTCGTATTTGAATCGCCCCACAAGCGTCACCCGCTCATCTCCACCGCCCTCTCCATCGCGTTGATCGGACTGGTGGCCCTGCTGTTTATTCTGTCCTATTTGGTGACTCAGATCCTCAGCCTCCTGATATCCTCCGCTCCGCGGCTCGGGAACCTGGATAAGGTCGCGTTGGGAGTGCACCATTTTCTCCTGTCCTACACGATGCCGTTTCTTCTGCTGCTGCTGGGTGTGACCTGCCTCTACCGCTACCTCCCCCACCACCGGCCGGCTTGGCGGGAGGCCCTGGCGGGCGGCCTCGTCCTGGCCGTGCTTTGGGAGCTTACCAAACACCTCTTTACCAACTACATTCAGACCCTGGCGGTGTACGGACGCATGTACGGCTCGCTGCTGGTGGTGGTGCTCTTCCTCCTCTGGGTGTATTACTCGGCCGTCCTGTTCCTCTACGGAGCCGAGGTCGTCCACCGGTTACAGTTGAAGAGCCATCCAGCCGCCTCGCCCTGAGGCTGGCTCAGGAACACCCCTCCCCTGCCTGGTCCGTTTGGGCCGGCGTTTCCCATCCCTCGCCGTGACGGCATTTCCCAGACAAACCACCTAGGTATATTGGCTGAGTTAAAATCAGCCGTTTTTCTGGCCCCCGAACCCGTTCCGAGGTAAAATGTCCGCCGTTGTACGGACCCGAAATCGGGCCGTGTTTGCTTCTGTGTCCGGTCACCGGCTCGCTCATCGGAGACCGTTGCCCGAGTGGAAGGAGTGGGCTGAGGCATGGACAAAGAATTCCTCATGCTGGGCGGCACCATCGCAGCCTGGGTGGCCGCTTTCCTCACGATCATCGACCGGTTGATGAGTTTGCGCGAGCGCTTCGGTCTCTTCAAGAAAAAGGACCAGGCGGCCAAAGAAGCGACCGAAAAAGCCAAGGCCGAGCCGGCTTCGGCCCTCTCGTCGACGCTGTTCGAGTTGCCGTCGAAGCTGGGCCCTCCGCTCTCGTTCCTCTTCTCCAGCGAACTGCTGGTCATCGGCGCATCGGGCATCCTGCTGAACTACGTCGGCCTGATGGTGAGCCTCCGCCTGGACAGTATTCTCTACCTGGACATGGTGGGCACGGCCTTTGCCGCCATTCTGCTGGGTCCCTGGTGGGGAGCCACCGTCGCCCTGTTGTCCAATTCTCTGGTGAATTGGCTCCTGTACCCTAAGCCGGGCGCCGAATGGGAAATCTTTCCCTGGTCGCTTGTGAATATGGCGGGCGGGCTGTTCTGGGGCATGATGGCGAGCCGGGCCCACTTCCGCACGTATCTCAAATCCGCACACAAGTCCGTGATGGCCCACGGCTGGTACCTGATTCAGTTCGGGCTCCTGGCCGCCTGCGTGATGGCAATCCCGGGCACTTTCGTCCAGGCGGCGCTGGCCCAGAAATCGGTGTTCGCACTGGATCCGCTCGTCGCCAGCACGCTGGAGCGCCTCGTCACCGGCAAGCAAGCCCTCCTTCAGCAGCAGCTCAAGGAGATGTTAGGCATTTCCTGGGGGCAGAGTCTGGGGTGGGCGGTCCTCAACTACATTCAGAACTGCCTGCGCTACATTCCCGACAAAACGATGAGCGCCGCGATCGCGTTGGTGGTGCTAAAATTCGGCTTTCCGCTCTTCGAGCGGGAACTCATCCACGGAGGCCCGACCGGCGAGCCGCCCCGCTCCAATCGGGTCAGCCCCCTGATCCTGGGCTTGCTCTACGCGCCCTCCTTCGCCGTGCTGGTCACCGCCGATCTGTATACGGGTCATCGCTATTGGGTCCTGTGGTCCTTCCCCTGGCTGCTCATCCTCACCGGCTACCTGTTTCTGCGGCGGTTCGGCCCGTCCGAAGCGGTCGTCCGGCAGGCCCGCTTGGAGCGGAACGAGCGGTACCTCAAGGCCTTCAAGCCGATTGAACGGGAGCCGGCCTACCACTTCTGCCGACGGTTGACATTGGCCACGCTGATCGCCAGTGCCGTCTTCGTGCTGGCCTTTCCCATCCTGCTGGTGGACTATTCCCGCGCCTCGTTCACGTTCTTTTGCGTGGTGTACGGCTTCCTGTTTGCCGTCCACCTTGTGCACGTGGCGATCTCGCAAAATCTCTCGGCGACCCGTGCGGACAACTAGCCGGAAGTTACAAGGTCCTCAAGCCGAAAGTCCTACGGTTTGAATCCTGCCTCACAGGCTTCCGGACTTTACGACTTTGAACGCTACTTTCTGATTCCGTGGAGCTGCAAGTACTGGCTGATCGCGGTTCGGGTCACCATGCCCACCAAGCGCCCCTTGTCCAGGACCGCCAATCGATTCTGGCCCTGGCGGAGCATCTGTTCGAGCGCGGCCATGGCGGGAGCCTCCAGGCCGATTTCCATCCCGGACGACCAGGGTTCCATAATGTCCCGCACCCGCCGCCAACTCCAGAGCGTCTGGGGGAGGGCCTGTACCTCGTGGACGCTGACCATCCCGACCAGGCGGCCGTCCTCATCCACGGGAAACCCGCCTTCGCCCTGCCGGACGAAATACTGGGTAACCGCCTCGTCGACGGTCAGATTGGACGGGATAGCGGCGATCTCCCGGACCATGAGATCGCCGACCGCGACCTTGGCCAGGGCCGCGCGCAGGGCTGCCTGGTGGCGGCTGGCACCGGCTGCGCCGAATAAAAACAGACCGATGAGGATGATCCACCCGGCATTGGTGGCCACCGGACCCGGCAGCAGGCCGGACATGGCACCCACCAACAGGACCGCGCCCAGGCCTCCGAAGGCGATGCCGAAGCCTTGACCCGCCAGGGCGGCCTGCCGGGTGGCCCGGTAGAAATCGCCCGACCAGGCCCAGAGGCCGGCCCTCAGGACCCGCCCTCCATCCAAGGGGAACCCGGGTATCAAATTGAACAAGCCCAGATTGAGATTGATCGTTCCCAGAAGGATCGTCAGGACCATCAGGCCGTCGGGCAGGTCGGTATAGGAGGCCAGTCCCAACAGCCCGCCGCCCAGGGCGAAGCTGACCGCCGGTCCCGCGACCGCGATCAGGAACTCGGCCCTCGGTCCCGGCGGTTCCCGGCGCATTTCGGCCATCCCGCCGAAGATGAACAGAGTGATCTGACTGATGGGGATCCGGTATTTGAGGGCCACCGCCGAATGACCCAACTCATGCAGGAGGACCGAGGCAAACAGCAACAGGGCGGCCATCCCTCCCATCCCCCAGTAGCGGAATTCCTGCAAACCCGGCAGCAGGTCCGGGAGGTAGCCTGTCGCCAAGCTCCAGGTGACGAGGGCAAACACGAGGAACCACGACACGTGGACCTTGATGGGAATGCCCAGAATCCGGCCAATCTGCCAATTGCGCCCGTTCATAGAATATTCCTTACCAGCCCGAAGAAGGGCCCGTCAATCGGCGGGCCGGGCCGGCCGCCAGGACGGCGCCGATTCGGGTATACTGGGGCCATGGCCGGCAGGGCTAAAAGAGTGACTATTATTCTGCGGCTTTATCTCGTGGGCTTGTTAGGCGTCGGCATCTGGGCCGGAGACGGGTCGGCCCAGGTGATCCGGGGCGGCGAGGTGAGCTGCAAAGGAATTGCGCTCACGTTCGATATGTGTCCGGTGCGGGCTCAGACCGGCAGCGGATACGACCCTCGACTGGTCCAGACTCTCATCGCCAACAAGGTGCCGGCGACATTTTTTTTGTCCGGCCGGTGGATTGCCAACCATGACGCCGAGGTCCGGACCCTGTTGATGGTGCCCTATTTTGAAATCGGGACGCATGGCGAGGTGCATGCGCACTTGCCCCGGCTGGATGCTGGCCAACAGGAGGCGGAAATTCAAGGCCCCGTGACGCTCCTCAGCACGAAATACGGACGTCCGACCACCCTGTTCCGGCCGCCTTACGGTGAATTCAACGACCTGACCGTCGAGGCCGTGCGCGCCCTGGGGCTCCGGTTCATCCTTTGGAATGTAGTGTCGGGCGACCCCGACCCGAAGCTGACCCGCGACCGCATGGTCGCCAACCTCAAAGGCGCCATCCGGAACGGCAGCATCATCGTGTTTCATGCCAACGGCCGAGGCCGCCTGACCCGTGAGGTGGTGGAGGAGCTCTATCGGGACCTGATCGTGCCAAAGGGATTCCAGCCCGTCACGGTGACCGACCTGTTGGACCGATGCCCCCATGACCCCACGCGCTAGTGTCATGAGCCTGAAGATCATTGAAAATGTCTGCAACACCAAGTGGCGGCAGGGGGCTTCCTGCCGACTTCGCCGGAGGAGTGGGGTGCCCACCGAGGTCTTGCCGAGGAGGAAAACCGAAACTGACCACGGTACCACGGTCGGGATCGACCGTGGTCACGGGAATTCCGGAAGGCTTCCGCTCGGCAAGACCCGGGAGGGCCACTCCGGGAGACGCGGAGGTGGACAGTCCCCTGCCGGCACCGGATGATTGCGCGTAAGTTGCTAACCGAATTTATGCACCGAACTATAGGCTCAGGACACTAGCATGCCCGCCCCTCGCATCCGCCCCTATCACAAGGGTGACCGGGATACCGTGATCCGCATTCTCGGTGATTCCGAGCCGTGGAAAACGCTGGGATACACGCAGCAGGACTGGTTGCGGATCTTCGAGCCCTTGGCGGGGGGCCGGGAAGGGTTCGTGGTCGAGGCGGACGGCCAGGTTGTCGGCCTCGCGCTGCTCCGCCCTAAATTTCTCCTGGGGGATTATCTCGAACTGCTCGCCATTGCCCCGGCCGCCCAGGGAAACGGACACGGGAGCGCCCTGCTTCGGCACCTCGAAGAACTGGTCTTCAATCGGGTCAAGAACCTGTTCGTGTGCGTGTCGGATTTCAACCAGCGCGCGCGGGACTTCTACGAGCGTCAGGGGTATCAGGTCATCGGACCGATTCCGGACTTTCTGGTGCCCGGTCATGCCGAAATCCTGATGCGGAAAACCAAGGGGCCGGCGCGGGTGAAATGATTCGTCATTGGTCATTCGTTATTCGTTTACAAGAGGAAAGACAAATCCTACATGATTGACGAATGACGAGTGACGATCAACGGGTTCTCCTAGAGGAAGCCATGAAAGTGAAAAAACTTCTTCATACGCGGATGCGGGTGAGCGACATGGCACAGACGATCAAGTTTTACACGGAGATCCTGGGCCTTGAGGTCGTCGAGCGAAAGACCTCCCCACGAGGCTCTCAGCTCGCCTTCCTGGCCGTCCCCAACAGCGAAGAGTTGATCGAGCTGTGCAGCTTTCCCGCCAGCGGGCAGGTCACGGTCCAGGAGGATCTCGTCCACCTGGCCTTTCAGGTGGACAACCTGGATCAGACCATCCGGGACCTCACAGCCAAGCAAGTCAAGATCACAGACGGCCCCACCACCTCCTCCTCCGGCAGCCGCTTCATCTTCATCGATGCACCGGACGGATACGAGATCGAGCTGATCGAGCGCCCGCCGGGAGTAGCCATTGTTTGACAACCTCGGGCAATGGGCTATGGGCGAGAGGCTATAGGCAATTAGTTAGAGCCCCTTGCCCCCTGCTTTATCGGCACCGTAAAATTAATCATGGCTGCTTTTGATAATCTTCAAAACAAGCTGGCGCATTTGCCGGAACAGCCCGGCGTCTATCTATTTAAAGGCGCCAAGGGGGAGATTCTGTATATCGGCAAGGCCCGCCTCCTGGCCGACCGCGTCCGAACCTATTTTCAGAAAGGCACAGACCACCAGCCCAAGAACTCGCTCCTGGTCAGCCTCGTGACCGATCTCGAAACCATCGTGACCCGGTCCGAGCTGGAAGCCCTGATCCTGGAAAGCAACCTCATCAAACGGCACCGCCCCCGATTCAACGTGGTCCTGCGCGACGACAAGCACTACCCGTATTTGCGGTTTCCCATCAAAGAGAATTTTCCCCGCCTCTCCATCGTCCGGAGGGTGCAGAAGGACGGGGCCCTCTACTATGGGCCCTACACCCCGGCCGGAGCCCTCCGGGAAACGCTCAAGGTCATCCGCAAGGTGTTCCCGCTGGCGACCTGCGAAATCGAAATCGATGGAAAGGCGGAGCGGGCCTGTATCGAGTTCGAGATCAAACGCTGCATGGCCCCCTGCATCGGCAACCAATCCCGCGATGAATACCAT
>JBFFYZ010000099.1:0-6938 GCA_041568895.1 Nitrospiraceae bacterium | reverse complement strand
TGTTTAATCTCGGGCGGGTGTGTTCCGACAAGCGCCGCTTTATGGACGCCAAAAATTATTTTGAGCGTCTGGTGGAGGTGACTCCCGAGGATCCCATTGTCTGGTACAACTTGGGCAGCATCTATGTGGAGTTAGATAACCCGGCGGTGTCGGATTACAACACCATCGATATGGCCATGCAATGTTATCTCAAAACCCTTGAGCTGGACCCCAAGCACCTCGAGGCCAGTTTCAAGTTGATGGACATTGCATTGAACCATAAAAAGACGGAGTTGGCTCTTAAGGTCATGGAGGAAGCGGTTGCCAACAACCCGGATGAGCCGTTGGCCTACTACAATCTGATCAGCACCTACGATAAGTGCAAAATGTTCGACCAGGCCGAGCAGACGAGGCAACGGTTGAAGGACCGGTTCGCCAAGCGGACCAAAGAAGGGGACAAGGCCAAATCCTAGGCCGGAACTTACTTTAGAAAAAGGTGGATCATGTTTGGAAGCATTGGATTTACTGAGCTGATCCTGATTCTCGTGATCGTGTTGATCATCTTTGGAGCCGGAAAGCTTCCTCAGTTAGGGGAGGGGCTCGGCAAGGCCATCAAAGGGTTCAAAAAGTCCGTCCATGAGGCCGATGCCATTGAGGCCGAGGCGCAAGCCCAAGCGCAGGCCTCGAATCAACCTCAAGCGGGACAACCAGGGCCGTCCCCCCAGATACCTGAGGCGACGGTAACCACCGGTCAGCCGGTGGAAGCGGGCGCGACTGCCACGCAGCCGAGTCCGGCACAACCCGTATCGAAGGGATAGGCGACGCAGACAGTCTGAAACCGGTTTGGTCCGCAAGTGGGGGACAGAGGACTCCACCGCCAAGCTGGATGCCGGAGCATCCGAGGGGGCAAGGATGGCAGTAGGAACCGAACTCGTTGTCGGCTACATAGAAACCTTTGGCGGGAATGGGAAGTCCCGGAGTACGGGGGACGGAAAGCTGGCCGTCAAGGCCGGGATTCCCCTTCCGGTCGATGTCGCGGTTGATAAAGAAGAGCGATACCTGTATATCGCGGAATCCGGGTCCGATCGCATCCGCCGGATCGACCTGAAGGAAGGGACCCTCCACAACTTCGCCGGAATCGGTGAGACCTGCTACAGCGGAGATTCGGGACCATGCGGGGAGGCTGGCCTCTATCTTCCTCTTTGCATAGCCTTTGACTCCCACAACAACCTCTACATTTCCGATTCCGGGAGTAACCGGATTCGAAAAGTGGACCGGGACACCGGGATTATCACCGCCGTGGTGGGAACCGGTCAATTTGGATTCAACGGTGACGGGCCTGCCCTGGAGGTCAACCTCACCTATCCGTCCGGCATCGCCTTTGACGGCAACGACGTGCTCTACATCGCCGACACCCAGGCCCATCGGATCCGGCAATACGACCCACGGACCGGCCTGGTGACGACCCTGGCGGGAACCTGGTCCCCGGAGGATGACGCCCGCGAGCAGCCTCTGGTGGCCAGGAATCTTGTGGTCCTCTCCGGGGACGCCATCGGCATCGATTTTAGCGATGAGAACGGATGGCTTCGACCCGAATGCTCCGACGGGCTGGACCTCTCCACCTACCTGGATGACGGAAAGCCGGCATTGGAAGCCCGGCTGTACGATGCGGTCTCCATCGCCGTCGACAGCCGAGGCGACCTCTACGTGGTGGACCGTGGGAGTAACCGCGTGCGGAAGATTGATCGGAAAACCGGGATCATTTCGACGGTGGCGGGGGTGTGTCGGTATGGATTCGACGGGGACGATAAGCCGGCGGTGAGAGCAATGCTCCACTCTCCTGAAGCGGTCCTTCTGGATTCCCAGGATAATGTGTACATTTCCGACGGGGGAAACCATCGCGTCCGCAAGGTTGATGCCAAGACCGGGATGATTAGCACGGTGGCCGGAAGCGGGGACAGCGGGTACGAGGACAAAAACATGGGCGGGTGCGGAGCTGCCAGATTTGTGTCCAAGGATGCGCAAGGTCTGCTCAAGCACGGTGACGGCCATCCGGCCCTCGAGGCGGTTGTCAACTCTCCGGCTGGATTAGCCCTGGATTCCCATGGCATTTTGTACATCTGCGAGCGCGGCGAAAATAAAATCCGTCGGGTCCGGTTGTGGTAATCCTGTTGAAGCTTCGTCCAGGCTGTTGTGAAACCTCGACCTGCCGCCCTTGAGGGTGAAGGCTGGGCATGGTATTTTGAAGAAGACTATGGCGCGGTTAGGTCGAAGCGACACTCAGTCCCGTTCCGTCCTGTCTCTTCTTGCCGGGCTTTTGGTTGTTGCCTTCGTTCTGGGGTGGCTGGGCATCCCGATCGTCAGCTCCGAAGGGATGGTCATCCGCTCCCATCTCTTAGCCGGGGACGTTCCCACCACCCCTGAAGACCCGGCCTGGGAAAAAATCGCCCCCATGGTATTGCCACTCAGCGGCCAGGTTATCACCAGGCCGGTTTGGCCAGAGCCCTCCGCCCGCTCCTTGACCGTTCGCACCGTCCACAACGGCACCGAAATCGCGTTCCTCCTGGAATGGCAGGACAACACCAAAAACGACCGGTTGACGCCAGGGACCTTCCGGGACGGACTCGCGGTTGGGCTTCCGCTGGGGGAGGCGCCTGCTTTTTTCTGCATGGGACAGTTGGACCACTACATCAATATCTGGCATTGGAAAGCGGACTGGCAAAGTGACATCGACCGACGGGCCGCCAGGGCCTCGGAGAAAAAAGAAAGTGCCGGCGAGGTCCGTCGGTTCGAAGTGATTCCTCGCCGGGCCTCTTCCGTGGAAGATTTGGTCGGCGGTGGATTCAGCACCCTGACCAGTAAACAGTCCCAAGGACGAGTGCAGGGGCAAGCCACGTGGAAAAATGGCGTGTGGCGTGTGGTCGTCAGCAGGCCGATGGTCAGCACCGATCCTGAAAATGAGGCCAAACTGGAACCGGGCCGCCTGCAAGCAATCGCCTTCGCCGTCTGGAATGGGGAAAACAAGGAGCGAAACGGCCAAAAAGCCGTCGCTCCGTGGTTCCAGTTGTTGATCGATCCAGCGGTGAAGTTGTGAGGGTGGCCAAGCCAGCGCTCTTGTTGAAGGCAACCTCCTTCCGATTCCTTCCCGGACTCTTGGCTTTGTCCTTGTTCACGGCCCTCCTGTTAGGTGGGATTGGCGTGTCGTTCTCTGCCGATGCCTCGACCGGAAAAGACGGTGAGATGACCGAAGAAGAAGCCATTCGCCTGGGTGAACAATTCGGAATCGTGGTGGGCTCCGTGGACGAGGAGATCCGTAAAATCCTGGGGCTCCAACGAGCGCAGGGAGTCGTGGTGTTTGAAGTCATTGGTGGCACACCGGCAGACTTTGCGGGCATCAAGGTGAAGGCCGTCATCAAGGAAATCGATAAAATCGAAGTTCGGAACATGCTGGATTTCGGCCGGGCCTTGAAGCAGGCCCTGCCCACCTGCAACTTTACAGTGGGCACCTACGAGCCGGCCGACCCAGAAAATCAAGGCGTCGCGGGCATTTTGAATTTCCATTTTGTTCCCTGCGCCCGGGATTGACGGGCGCAATATCGCGGAGAGCCAGGTGCGTAGCATAGGGCGGGCCAAGATAGTCATTGCAGTGCTTCTCTTCCTTTTGGGGCTTGCGTTTTCTATTCTTTCCCAGGAGCGAGCGGGTGCGCAAAAGGCCGACCATCAGACCCCGAGCAAATGGGTCGAGGAAATGGAGGAGGTCTTCATCCGCTCGGAGAACTGCAAACAATGCCATGACCGCCATTACGAAGAATGGAAGGGGATGCGCGAGCAAACCCCCGACCTCAAGGTGTTTGGGCGGGTGGATGCCGCCCTCCTCCACGGGACATCCTTGGAATCCCCCATTTTTAAGGCGGTACTCGGTTTGTGGTTGCAAACGAAGCCCACCGCCGAGGAACGTGCGCGCTGTCTTTCCTGCCACGTGCCTGCCGTGACCGTCTATCCCCAGCACACCGACAAAATTGCCAATCAGGTGTTGGCCGGCAAGGTGGAAGTGGAGGGCATAGGGTGCACCTCCTGCCACTTGATCAATGAGGTCGCCTCCACGGATTCCCCGCCGCCGACCTTTAAAGTGAAACCCGGCAAGGTCCTGTTCGGGCCCTTTGCCGATCCGGAGGAAAACCTGGTCCACCCTTCCAGCCAATCCGATCTGTACCGCGGGGTCAATTACTGCGTGTCCTGCCATTTCGACAAGGTGAAAGATGTGTCCCGGCGGGACCTGCCCGGCGAAATTCTGCAGGGGACGGTGTGCCAGGACTGCCACATGGAGCCTTCCACGGGGAGCTCGACCTCGCGTCGTGGGGCGTTGACGCGGGCAATCGGGCGTCATTGGTTCCGTGGGGTGGTGATCCCGGGGATCATGCTGCGAAACCGTAACTTGCAGGCGGAATGGATGCCGCGGCTGGATCTGGAGATAACGAAAGCGGCCTCGAACGTGGAGGGCACCGTCCTCGTTCGGACCGGAAGCTTACCGCACAGCTTTCCGGACGGCGACCCGGTCCTGAAACAATTTTTCATCACCATTAAGATCAAGGATGCCAAGGGGAAAGTTCTGACCAGTGAGCAGAAGCATTTTGGGCTTCCATACGACAAGCTCCTTCGAGGACCCATTCCGGATCCCCTGGTGAAGGGCGGAACCACCCGGCGGGTTCCCTTTAACTTGGCCCTCAAATCAGGCGAGACGCCAGCCTCCGTGGAAGCCTTGTTGACCTATGCGCTGATCCCTGAGCCGGAGCCCGAGTTGAAGGAGCGGTATTTTTCGACGCTGGCGAATGAGAAGGAACGGGAAGCCGCGACCAAACTGCTCAAGGAATATACCCAGCCGCGGGTCCTCACCTTCCGAACCAAATCGCTCTAAGGGAGAACCCCTGGTCTGCACCCGGTACCCGGTGCAGGAAGGGATGGAAGAGCCGTGAGACGACTCAAAAAGGTGAACAATACTGTCCTCGTGGTGGCCGCCGTGGCCATTTTGGCGCTGGGGGTGGGGGGAGCCCTGACCTTGGCTCAGGAGAATGCCAAAGGCAAGGCCCCTCTGGACAAGGTGTTTCCCAGCTCGAGCAAGTGTAAGCGGTGTCATGAACGGGCCTTTGAAGAGTGGGAAACCTCGCCCTTGTCCCGCTCGATCCACTCCCCCGCCTTTCGGGCTGCGCTCGACGAATATTTGCAGTATTCCAAGGGCAAGGAAAACGCCCAGTGTTTCCGGTGTCATGCACCCCATATCAAGGAATTTCTCGGGCAGGCCGAGATGTTCGTCAGGCAGGTCCAATCCGGGGATCCGGAGATCGATGGCGTCGGATGTGCGCAATGTCACCTCATCAAGGCCGTGGACCGGGCGAGCCATCCGCCAATCCCCAAATACGAATTGGGCAAAACATTGTACGGGCCCTACAACGACTATGTGGACAACCTGGCCCACGAGTCCATGGAACTCCCGCTGTACCGCAAGTCCGACCTCTGCATGAATTGCCATCTTTTCGTTCCGGCAGGCGCCGATTTGGGCAAAAGCAACGATCTCCTGGGGCCGTACGAGGCCAGCCTGGCCGTCAAGTCGGGCAAGGAATGCCAGACTTGCCACATGCCGGAGCAAGTCGGGGAATCCGCGAACGGAGAAAAGAAACGAAAGGTGGCCAATCATACCTTCCCAGGCCGGGTCGGGAAACTCAGGCAGGAGGCGGCCAAGCTGAGTCTCGAGACCGACGTGAAGGGACCCCAGACCACGGTGAAGGTAACGGTCCAAAGTCTTGTCCCCCACAACCTTCCCACAACCCATCCGGCCTGGGCCAGCGTGGTCTTGGACCTGAACATTAAAGGAAAGAACCTTCGAACCGTCTACCGTGAACAAAGGGTCTACGGGCGGGTGTATGCGGACGCCAAAGGGGAGAAGACCGTCTTTGACTTCAAAGCTACCAAGGTGGTGGAGGATACGGTTCTCAGGCCGGAGGAGACCCGGATGGAGACCTTTACGTTCCCGACACCCAAGGATGCCCCGTCTTTCGACGTGGAGGTGGCCCTGAATTACGCACCGGTGAGCGGGCCTCCGGCCTTTTTGCAACGGATCGAAGCAGAATCCGTGAAAGGGGCGCAAGATCCGGTCTTTCAGGCCATCCCGATTGTAAAAATGTCGAAGAATATTTCTCTGCGGTAGGGGAGAGGGAACCGACTATCGCGAGGACAGGCTACTCGGCCAGAATTTTGGAGCCGGGCGATTTCATTTTAAAAATCTGGATGGCAGAGTAGATGTTCTTGGCGGGTTGATTCAGAATCAACTCGGAGTTGGTGATGTGGGTGTCGATGAGTTCGTAGGGCCCCCCGCTGTAGTAAATGCGGCATTCGTCCATGGTGCAGTTTTTATAGACGTGGTTGTCCAACACCAACTGTTCTTGCTTGAAGGTCTTTTCTTCCACGAGAATGTAGTCGGGACCCATTGTCTGTAAGCCCTCCTGGCCAGGCATCACTATAGCAGATCACTTCCAGCGCCCGCAAACCGGTTACGACCGTCGGTACCGGAACAGCACCGGCCCGGCTCGTTCCAGTGGGCCTATCGGGACCACCTCCTACGCATTTCGCCTTGATCATTGGAAGGCCGTCCGTATACAATGGGCCCGCTTTTTTGGGCCATTCGAGGTTCCGCCGAGAGTAGGGGCCAGAGCGGTAGGCCAACGACATCCGAGAGAGTAGTTTTACCGAAACAAGGGGAGGAATTTTGTGGACGTCTCGACGGCAGTCATAGCTTTTTCGATTGCGGCTGCAACCGCGGGGATCGCCTACGGGCTGTACCTCACTTCCTGGGTGGTGAAGCTGGACCCCGGAAACGCCGAAATGCAACGGATTGCTCGAGCGATCCAGGAAGGCGCGGCGGCCTACCTCAATCGTCAGTATCGTACCGTCGGCGTCGTGGCTGC
>JBFFYZ010000098.1:0-6981 GCA_041568895.1 Nitrospiraceae bacterium | reverse complement strand
GCCGCGGCGGAACCACCGCGATCCGGTGCAGGGTCCCACTAAGCAGAGGAGGGCCGCCCAATGCGAATCGTTTTCATCGTGGTCACGGTCACGCTGGCCTGCGCCGTAGGCCTGGTCTCACCCGTCTTGGCGGAACAAACCGGCGGGCACCTCCAGTGGGAGTCCTGGAAGCTGATCTGGGAAGTCCAAGGCAATACGGGCCTGTCGCTCCGCCAGGTGACCTATCTGGGCCAGCCGGTGCTGACGAAGGCGAGTGTGCCGGTCATCCGCGTCAAATACGTGAAGGAGCGCAAATGGTATAAGCCCTGGACCTGGTTCGGGTCACGGGCTCAGACGGGCCGGTGCGGGCCGTTCCAGGACCGTATCAGGTGGAAGAATCTGGTTCCGGTCCAGGACTGCGGGGGAAAGGTCTGTATCGAGTCCTATCTGCTGGACGGGGTCAAATGGCTTGAAATCGGGGCCTATGCACGAATCGGTGAGTATCATCTGTACCAGGCCTGGTACCTCTCGGAGAAGGGCGAGATCCGGCCCATCCTGCAGAGCCGGGGACTTTCCTGCCGGACGGACCATGACCACCATGCCTATTGGCGGCTCGATTTTTCCTTGAATGGGGACAAGTCCAACCAGGCCTTTGTCTTCACGGAGGGCCAGGCGAATCGGGGATGGGGGACGGGGTGGCGCAAATACACGAACGAGGTCAACGACGAAAAGGTCCCGTCCGCCAAGCGTGTCTGGTTTGTCCGGGACCCGCACACGGGGCAGGGGGTCTGGGTGATTCCGGGAACAGGCTATACGGGATTGCAGGGCGACGGGAAACGGGATCGCTTCTCAGGGCTCGACGTCGGGGTGCGTCGCAACTGGGCCTGGGAGGACGAACCCTGGATCTTCGGAGCCAGGGGCGATCTCGGCTACGGCGCCAACAATGACGACATCCAAGAAAAAGATCTCGTGTTTTGGTACGTCGCCCATTTGCCCCACCTGGCGGCCCTCGGCCCGACCACGTGGCTGGCGGTCGGGCCGATCTTGAAAATTCAACGTTGAGCCGGGGGTCGAGGCGGCTTAGCCCCAGGTCGTCTTAGTCCAGTCCATGACCTGATTGACGGCCTGCTCGGCGGTGTTCATCGCTTTTCCCACCGCTTTGCCGATCTTTTTTCCCGCTTTCTTGGCGGTTTTCCTGGCCTTACCCTTGGCCCTGCGGGCTGTTTTTTTCGCGGCCTTGCGCCCTTTGGCGGCCTTCCGCTTCGCCTTTCTGACGCCACGCCGAGCGGTCCTCTTGGCGCGCTTGGCTGTCCGGCGGGCCTTTCTCCGGACTACTTTTCTCTTCTTGCCCACCTTGCGTTTCAGCCTTTTTGCCGAACGGGATGCCTTCCGAGCCGTTTTCTTCGCTTTCTTTCTGCGTTTGGCCATGATGTGCCTCTCCTTTCTCATGGCTAGGATGTTCTCACTAGTGGCCTTGCTGCTCGGGAAAGAATACCTAACATTGCCGGGGATGGCAAGTCATCAACGCACCTGCGGCAGTGCGAGACGATGCGGGGACGGCCATTCCGTCCGATCCGATCCTTTCCGGTAGCGTCCTCGGTCTTGCTGAAAAGGGTATTTTGCGGGCCTGGATGCTGGTGAGCAGAGTCGGCGGGGGTCACACGGGTCGGTCGGAGAAACGCTGCTCGTCACGTCCTTCGATGAGTGATGTCTTCCGCGATGCCGGCAATGCGGATGACCGTCCCCGACTCGTCGCGGATGGGAAACGCACGATCCCAAATCCAACGAATGGATCCGTCCGGCCTGATGATGCGGTATTCCTCGTCATACTGTCCGGAGACTTGCTTGGCCAGGGCCGCCTCCCGGACCCGATCCCGATCTTCGGGATGGATCGCACCCATCCAGGACTGGGGCGAGGCGTACAGGCTCTCGCAGGACCGACCCCAAATCTCCTCATAGCCGGGGCTGATGTACAGGATTTGAGTCTTTTCAGGATTGGACATCCAGAAGACCTCGCGAATCCGCTCCACAAGTTGCCGGAATTTAGACTCGCTTTCCTTGAGCGCCGCCTCCGCCCGTCTCCGCTCCAGGGCGTTCCCCATGATTTCCGCCGCGACCCGCAGCAGGACAAAATTTTCCAAACGCCAGGGTCCCGTGGTCACCACGTTGTCGAAACCAAGAAATCCAGACAAGTCTGTCCCCGTATAGACCGGGAGCGCCAAGAGGGACCGGATTTCCTGGCGTTCGAATTCCTCCTTCTCCGCCCGGGCTTCTGGCGGGAGAGCGGACACGTCGGTGATCTGGATCGGTTCCCCTGATCTTATTTGGCTGAACCACCAGGGAAATTGGGAGGAGTGGATATTCTGAAGCTGGGCGATTTGAGGAGAGACGCCTTCCGCGCACCATTCATGCGTGTTGTCCCACCGATCCGTCGGTGCGCGATACAGGAACAGATAGGCACGACTTGCTCCACTCAGCCGGCCGATCTCGCCCATAGATCGGGATACGGCCTGGTCGAAATCCGACAGCCGGAGGAAATTGTCCGATATCCCTGCCACCGTCTTTTCCATTTCTAATTTCAGCTGGAGATCCCCTTCGACCCGTTTTCGTTCGGTGATATCCCTGATGATGCCGCAATAGCAGACTCCCTCCTTTGTCTGCCAGGTTCCCAAGGACAGCTCCAACGGGAACTCGCTGCCATCCTTTCGAAGCCCGTGTAATTCTAAGGTTGTTCCCACAATCCGAGCCTCGCCGGTTGCGCGGAGCCGCCTGAAGCCTTCTTCATGGGCGGCCCGGTATCGGGGAGGCATGATGACCGTGAGGGGCTGACCGAGGAGCTCCTGGGCCGAATACTGAAACATGCCCTGGGCCGCCTGATTCCAGGACAGGATATTCCCGTGCTGGTCCGCGAGAATAATGGCGTCCGGGGCCGACTCCACCACGGACCGAAACCGCTCTTCGCTGTCGCTCAGCGCCCGCTCGATCCGCTCGGCCTTGGCCGCCAAGGTCTTGACCCCGATGGCCCGGCGAAGGACAGCTTTCAATTCCTCCCGGTTGTAGGGTTTCGCGAGGTAGGCAAAGGCACCCTGGCGGAGGGCCGCGACGGTTTTCTCTTCCTTCGTGAAGGCCGTCAGGATAATAACCGGCAAGGTCGGGTCTTCGGACAGCAAGGTCTTCAGGACCGCCTGGCCGTCCATATCGGGCAATCCGAGGTCGAGAATCACGGCCCCGAAATGGTGGTGCTTGGTCATATCGATGGCGCGGGCGCCGGTCCCCGCGCTGTGGACCTCATACCCCTCATGGTCCAGCAAATCGGCCAAGGCCTGGCAAATGTCCGGATCGTCGTCCACGATCAGAATGGAAGGGATCGGAGGGGGTACGGTCTGAGGACTCATGGCGAGACCTCTGAACTGGGACGAGAGGCCGGGCCTGTGACGTGGAAGCTGCTTAGGCTGGAGCCCCTGGCTTCTAGCATACTCGCCTTTCGGAGGGCTCAGCTAGCCCCGAATTTCGGTTATCCGCGAAATACTCCCGTTTCCGGGACCTGCCCTGAATTTTTCGGCAGGCGACTGCCCGGAAAAGCTCGCATAAGCCGTTGAAAGTTCACAATCTCAATATTTATGATGACCGGAGGAAGGAGCGAGGTAAGCGGGAACTAAGTCTGCCACCCCCTCCGAACGGGTACCTGAAAAAGAGGGGATTGCCGTGGATAAAATGATCGACGAACATTCATCTCTGGTGGCGCAAGAAGAACTACCTATGATAGGTTCGGTTCAAGATTTCCGGTGAAGGAGGTTGGAAAAACAGGTTTCTAACTGAAGCCCGGGGAGAGTTCGATGGCTGGCGGGGAAAAGCGGCGCCCCACTCCAAAAGAGAAGGTTCCCAAAAAGGTGGGAGTTCCCTCCAAAGGCTCGCCTCGGGCGGTGAATCCGGCCGACCCCTCGACTCCCGTCAGGGAGACCATTTTTCTCGTGGAGGACGACGGAGCGGTACGGTCGATGGCCCGGTCGGTGCTGGCCTCCAAGGGCTATCAGGTGTTGGAGGCTCCGAATGGCACCGAGGCCCTCCTGCAAGCCAGTCTATACCATCTCCCCCTTCATTTGCTGGTGACCGATGTCGTGATGCCCGGCATGAACGGGCCTCAGCTGGCCCAGGCCATCAAGGAGTCCCATCCGGAGATCAAGGTGTTGTTTCTCTCCGGGTTTACCGACGAGGTCCTCGCCGTGCAAGGCCTGTTGGACAAAGGACCGCCCTTTCTCAAAAAGCCCTATGGGCCAGACGAGCTGATCCAAAAGGTGAGGGAGGTGTTGGACCGACCGGTCCAGCCCTAGGGTTCGAGCAGTGTTTGAGTGTGGTGGCTTTTGGTTCGAGCCAGGCTGGGATTACGGGCAAGACAGTTCCGGATGGGTGACCCAGGCCGGAAACGACCCGCTCTCTTTTGCGGTGCCGGGAGCGCCGCCAAGGGATGAAGATGGAGGCACGTATGAACTTGGGGGGAGGGTGTCGATAAATTGACGAAGGCGGTCCTGCTCCATGGGCCGCATACGAATGAACTCCAATCCGCACTCCCGGCCGTAGGACCATCTTACCGCCGCCAGATCGACCGAAACCGGGTCATCCTGACCGGGGAGATAGACCCGAAGGGTGAGGTACTGCCCTTTCGGAACCCGCTGGTCCGTTTCAATCTTCCATCCTCCCATCGAGAGGTTCAGGACCATTCCTTCCCCCTCGATGTGGTCTCCATAAAAGGCGATCGGGCATTGCACCGAAAAGCGCCGAGATTGCCGTAATTCCATGTGATCCTCTCTCGCAAGCTGCCGGGCTGCTATGTTCTTTTCTTTCCAGGGCTTTAATTTTGGTTCAACGATGGAAATTCGCATTTTTTATGCCAATTTTAACTCCTTGAAAATACAACCATTTCTTAAAACCTGTCCAGAAGGGAGCGGACAGATTTGTACAGATTAAGGTTCCCTCAGGAGGATCCGGTCAAGACACCAAGCCAGTAGAGGGTCATCATGAGGGCCGTGGTCAGAAAGAGGAAGACCTTCGGTTCGAAGGCCCGGTTTTGGGGCAGGAGGATCCAGGTAAACAACCAGAAAGCCGTGCCAATGGCCAAGACCCCGCCGAGGTTTCCCAGGGTCACGCCCAAAAGAATGGGCCAGGGATTTGGGTCCACGAGGGACTGGACGAAGAAGTCGATCAGGAGGAGGCCCGCGATTCCAGCGGCAAAGTTCCTCGAGGTCATTGAAGTGCGCTGCCGCAAGATTTGCTGGGGGTGAGGAGGGGTCCGACCTTCGGCAGTTCTCCCCATGAACAACGATGCGACTTAGGGAATGATTTTAACTGAAGCCCTTCCGTCGATCAGCAGGCTAGGCCGTCGACGTTTTCCGTTTGGCGAGGAGTTTTCTAATATCCAAGGCGCGCACCACGGACTTCATCAACCCGCCCTTGCCGTCAAACACGTCGTAGACTTCCAGCGACCCTTCTTCGATCAACCGGTGCAGCTCCTGGTCCGAAATGCCCAGCCAGGCAGTGGCCTCTTGCTCCGAGACCCCCTCCAGGCTGGAATCCTTCATGACCTCCATCTCCCATTCCCCGGTGTTCCAAAACTTCCGTCTCATTGACCTTCCTCCCTGCCCGCAAGCATATACCGCGGTCCCTCCCGAAGTCGAGATCCCGGAGCAGGTTTTGCGAGGACTGTTGGACGGGAGGAAAGGCGGAGGAGCCTACCCGAACAGGCGGGTTCGGTCTCGGAACATTTTCATCAGGGTTTCAAAGGGGAGAGGTTTGGCGAGGAAATATCCCTGAATGAGCTCACACCCGCTGCCGCGCAGGAATTCCAGCTGGGGTTCGGTCTCCACGCCTTCCGCCACGATCTGGATGTGGAGATTCTGGGCCATGGCGATAATGGCCCGGACGATCGCGTTGACCCCGGTGTCGGTGGGAATGTCCTTGATGAAACACCGATCGATCTTGAGCACGTCAATGGGAAATTGGCGGAGGTGGTTCAAGGAGGAATAGCCGCTCCCGAAGTCGTCAATGGACAAGCCGACTCCCAACTCGTGAAGGTTCCGGAAGCTGGTGAGGGTGGCCTTGACGTTTTTCATGACGGCGCTTTCGGTGATTTCCAACACAAGACAAGAGGGTTCCAGCCCCGTGTCCCGCAAGGCTTCCGTGACGCTGGCATATTGGTTGTGGAGCTCGAACTGGCGGAGGGAGACATTGACGGTCACCGGCACCGGGTCCGGCAACAGCCCCTGCCATTGTTTGGCCTGTTGGCAAGCGGTGCGGAGGATCCAGTCACCGAGGGGAACGATCAACCCGGTATCTTCCGCCATCGGGATGAAATTAGCCGGGGATTCCAAGCCATGCCCCGGCCGGTTCCAGCGAACGAGGGCTTCGACTTGGGCAATCAAACCGGTGGTCATGGACACGATGGGCTGGTAGTGAATCGTAAACTCCTGGTTGGCGATCGCACGCCGAAGTTCGCCCTCGAGTTCCATGCGGGACAGGACGCTGATGTGCATGGCCGCATCGAACACCTCGTGCCGAGCCTGGCCTTGCGCCTTGGCGCGATACATGGCCGCGTCGGCGTCCCTCAGGATATGCTCGGGTTCGGAATACTCCGGTTTGCTGACGGCGATGCCGATGCTCGCCGTCGTGAAGACTTCATGCCCGTCAATGGCAAACACCGGCTCCAGTTCCTTGTGGATGCGGTGGATCACGGTGGTGACCTGATTGGAATCCTTGATGTCGTCCAGCAGCAAGGTAAACTCGTCGCCGCCGATCCGCGCGACCGTATCGCCCGGCCGCAGGCAGTTCCGCAGCCGTTTGCCCACCGCGTCCAGCAGTTGATCGCCGACCACGTGGCCAAGGGTGTCATTAATGATCTTAAAGCGGTCTAGATCCAAAAACAGGACCGCGAAGCTGTAGTCTTTCTCCCGTTTGCTGAGCCCCATGGCAAATTTCAATCGGTCCATGAAGAGCGCACGATTGGGAAGG
>JBFFYZ010000097.1:0-6996 GCA_041568895.1 Nitrospiraceae bacterium | reverse complement strand
GACTCGGGCGAGTTGTTGGGCGCGCATATCGTCGGGCCCGAAGCCGGGGAGCTCATCCACGAACTGGTGGCGGTGGTGTATTTTCGGGGCACCGTCAGGGACCTTCTCCGGATGCCGCATTACCATCCTACCCTCGCCGAAATCGTCACCTATCCGGCCGAAGCCTTGCTGGCGCAACTGGGCGGATAAATCCCTCACCCAGACAGCATTCCCTTTCCCCCGTTGCCAAACCCGGCTATACTGACCGGCAAGCAAAGGGGTCACACCTTCCTCCCATGGTCGGCTGTCTCCTGGCCGAACCTGGTGCCTATGGTCACAGGGATTCGACTTCGGAGCGTCGTCCACATGAGGGCCACGACGGGTCCCGGCGGGGTATGCTCGCTTGGGGCCGGTCGAGCCCCTGCCCTCCCATGGATCATTCTTCTGCTCCTGAACAGCCTTCTGGCGGGATGTGCCGGGCTCATGTCCGGGACCGATACGACGCTGGTCCGGAAGGACCTTCTGGTCGCCGAGCAGGCTCGCAGCCAGACCCTGGAGAAACAGGTGCAGGAGCTGCAGAAACACAATCAGAACCTGCAGCAACGGGTCTCCAATTTGGAACAAAAACAGGCCTCCGCAGGCCAAGCTTCGCACGAGGATTTGGCGAGGCTGAAGCTGCTCCTGCTGGAGAAGGATTACCAAATCAAAGTCCTGACCAAGAAACTGGACGAGGCCATCCTGGAAGTTGTGCGAACCATGTCCAAACTGCGCAGCCTGGAAAGTAAAGCCGAGGCGGCCTCCACCCTGGCTGAAGCGGAGATCGCCTTGAAGTTGTTAAAGAACGAAGCGGCGGGAAAGGGAAAAGATCTGAATGTGACCCAGGCCGAGCAGATGCTGAAATTAGGATCTCAGGAATTTAAAAAGGAAAATTACGGCGGCGCGGTCTACCTCACCACCCAGGCCAAGGGCCTGATCAAGGGAGAACAGGCCCGGTCGATCAGCCACGAAAATATGCCGAAGGTGGAAGGGGAGGTATTGTTCGGCGTCCCGTTGCCGCTCAGAGCGGTCACCAAAAGCAATGTTCGGGAAGGCCCCGGGCTCGAGCACAAAGTGGTCGCGGCGATCGAGGAAGGGACCATCCTCACGGGACAGTCCTACAAAGGGCCGTGGGTGCGCGTGAAAACCGAGGACGGACGGCTGGGGTGGATCTTCTATGATCTGGTCGAAGGACCGTAACCCGTTGGCTAGGAACTGGCGGCTTTTTGCAGCGCTCCGTCCGCCACCACCACTCGGTTTCTTCCTTTCCGCTTGGCTTGGTAGAGAGCCGCGTCGGCCTTCTCGATGAGGGCTTCCGCCGTCGAGCCATGTTCCGGGAACGTCGACACGCCGATGCTGACCCGGACCGGCGTAGGGCGGCCTTCGAATATGAATTGGTCCGACTCGACCTTGGCCCGGAGGCGTTCCCCTCCCTTTGATGCGCCCTCCACCCCCACTTCCGGAAACATGATCAGGAATTCCTCACCGCCGTAACGCGCCGCAAAATCAATGTCACGAAGGGTGCTTTTGAACAAAGCCCCAATTTGTGCCAGGAGCCGATCCCCGGCCAGATGGCCGTACGTGTCGTTGTACTGTTTGAAATGGTCGATGTCGATCATGAGAATCGAAAAGGGATGCTTGAACCGCCTGGCTCGATTGATTTCCTGGACAAGCACCTCCATGAGGTGTTTTCGATTGAAGAGCCCCGTCAAGCCATCGGTGATGGAGAGTTCCTTCAGCACCTTGTTTTTCTCGCTAAGCGTGGCATTGGCGGCCGCCAACTCGGTCCGACTCTGGCGTAAATGACCCACCATGTCGTTAAAGACCTCCGTCAGATAGGCCACCTCACCGTGTCCCACGACCGGGACCTTGACCTCCAGATTGCCGCCAGCCACCTTGGATGCGCCTTCGGTGAGCCGCTCCAAGGGGCGCACGATCGTGAACCCTAAGAAATAAGCCGCCAGCCCCATGACCGCCAGCAGTCCTCCGAGCATCATCAGCGTGAGGTTCACGATCCGGGTGCTTTTCGCGTACGCCTCCTTCCGTCCGATTTCCGCGACCGCGCCCCAAGGGAGCTTGGCCACCGACCACAGGGTGCCGAGCACGGGCGTGCCTTCCGGGTCGAGATATTCGAGTGCCTCCGGATCGAGGCCTGCCACCTTCGCGTCCTGTTCATTTTTAAACAGCGCTTCAACGACCTTGTCGGATAGGCGGGCTTTCAGAAACGCGGTACCGATGTCGCGGGAGCTGAGAATGACACTTCCGTCCCGTTGGACGAGGTATACTTGGGCCGTTTTTCCCAGGGAAAATCCCTTGAGAATTTTCTCCACCGATCGGAAATTCAGCTTGCCGGAGAGGATACCGAGAACTTTTCCGTTCGGGGACTTGATGGGGACGGCAATGGCCAGGATACCCTTCTGGCGGGTCTCATCCCAATAGACTTCCCCCACCATCGATTCGCCCGCTTTCGCCTGATGCAGCCAATCGGGAAGCAACTTTGGGGCTTCGGGTTTGTCTTTGCTGGTTGAGAGGACCTTTCCGTCCGGGGCCACCACCATCAGCGCTTCGTAGTCGGAAAATTTCCCCTGCACCAGTTTAAGGAAATCCGTCAGCCGTCGGTGGGCCAGATTGGGGGCGCCTGAAGAGACGGACCCACGAAGCAGCTTCTCCAGATTCTCCGTGACTTCGTACGAACTGGAGAAGACCCGCATTTCGTAGAAGCGTTCCTTCAGCCACAGGTTGAATTCGCGGACGGTGTGCGTCGTGGCGTTTTGCAGCTCTTCAGAAATTTTCGCGGTGATGAACTGTTTGTTCAAATGAAAAGACTGCCACCCCATGGTCAGGGTCGGGATCAGAATGGCAAGGAGCGTAAAGGCCAGGACCTTGCTTTTGATCCGGTCCAGGCCGAACAGGTGGTATATCTCAGAAAAGGTTTTTTCGAGGGAGACCACGGTGCGCCTCTTTGCAACAGCGGCTTTCATTATGGAGCAAAATCCGTACCCCCCCTGGTACAACCGGGCGGGTATGGCGGGTTAAAATTGATTTAAATATCAGAAGAAAAACAAAGCCTTGAGAACTTGAGCCGTCTCTCAGGCCCACTGCCGAAATGGCCTTCCCTCCCTAGTCCCTCCGGAAGGGAATTGGCGGGCCAATTTTGCACTTTTTGGGCCCCATTTTGCCTCGGTTCACACTAGTGGGAAGGGTGGTTTGGGTCCCTAGCGGTAAGCCTGCAGACGGGACTTCCGGCGCAACTTGCATCGATCTCGCCTGAGGAGACGAGATCAGTTCCAAGAATTTCTATGTATTCGGAATGGGTCTGGGTAGAATGCCTCGCAACGGGACCTTGTCACACTGCAGCGGTAGGCCAAGACGGGGATGAGCCCATTGCGAGAAAAAAACGTTCGGCGTCACCGCATCATTCTGCTAGGGCTCTTGCTGGTCTGGAGCCAGGCCTGCTCGCCCGATGCTTCCTGGGAAACCACGATGCTCGCCGGACAGCAGGCCTATGCCAAAGGGGAGTACGCAAAGGCCGAACGGGTTTTTCAAGCGGCGGTGATGAAAGCCGAGACGTTCGGGGAGAAGGACCTGCGGTACGGCCTTTCGTTGAACCATCTGGCGCAAGCCTTCCAGGCGCAAGGAAAGTATGTCGAAGCCGAGCCGCTTTACCTCAAGACCCTCGACATTGTGCAGACCATGCAAGGGGCAGAACATCCTGATGTGGCCGCCGTCCTCAACAATTTGGGGGTACTCCATCGCATGCACGGGCAATATGCGGAAGCCGAACCCTTTCTGACCAGGGCGCTGGCGATTAAGGAAAAGGCGCTGGGCTCCGAGCACCTGGACGTCGCCCTCAGTCTCCAGAATTTGGCGACCCTCTATGTCACCCAGGCCCGCTATTCCTTGGCCGAACCGTTGTTGAAGCGGGCGGTAAAGATTCGGGAACAAACCCTTGGGCCCAACCATCCGGACGTCGCAAAAAGCCTGAAAGACTATGCCGACCTCTTAACCAAGACCGGTCGCCAAGGCGAAGCCGAAGCCGTGTTGGCGCGCGCGGCCGCTATCCCCACCAGACAAGGATCGTCCACCCCGAGCCGCTAAGGGCTCATGGGCCGGGAGGGGCAGGATGGGATTGATGGCCGCGTCGCTAAGGTGCCCGGAATGCCGCCACGACGCCATACTCCGGTGCGCCCCTGATTCTCTGGCCGAGCGCCTCCTGACCCTTCTGGGCATCTCGCCGTTTCAGTGCCACCTTTGCAGCCGTCGATTTTGGGCCTTTCGATGGGGAAAATCCCATCGCCGGCCGCAGGAAGACCGCCGGGCTCATCAGCGGATTCCGGTCCGATTCTCGATGGCGTTTTCCGGCGGGCGGATTCAGGGGAAAGGGACGGTGTTCAACCTCTCCGTCGGTGGGTGCATGGTCGAGAGCCATACGGTCGTGCACGTGGATGAGATCTGCTACCTCCGACTCTATCCGGATGGGCAGGGGACCCCAGTGGAAGTGGCCGCGATGGTGCGGTCCGTAGGGTCCACGCGCATCGGATTTAAATTCCTGCGGAGCGTCAGGGAGGATAAGCGCCTGCTGGAATTTCTTCGGACCCATGCCGGGGGGGAGGAGAGCCGGGTTGGACCGCAATCCAAACCCTAGGCCCGGAGAGCGTCGGATTGGGCGGTCAGGTCATGGGTTGGGAAAGTGATCCCGATCAGAAGGGGCGCCCGGTCAACGCCTGGTAGGCCACGCCGACCGTGCTGACCGGTGAGACTTGCATCATGAAAGGGGTCTGAAAATCGCCATCGGCCGTATCCTGGATTTCGGGGACCAATACCCGGTGCAGGTGCTCAAGGTGGGCAGCTTCCACTTTAAGTGGGACGCCGCCGACCGTTCCGATGTGCCCGTCATCCGTGATGGTCCCTGTGATCACGCGATCCGGCGGAATAAAGTCGCCTTTCGCCAGGGCCACGACGGTGAGCCCCACCATGGCGGACAAGCTTTCTCCGTAGACCGTCACCCCGGGAAGGGGATTGGTCAATGACACGGTCCACGAATCCGTCCTCAGGCTCGCGGCCCGAGCCGTGCGATCAATGGCGGTCAGGACCGCCGCTTGGGCCATGGGGGAGAACCGACCGGGCCTGGATTCAAAGGTGACCACGATGCCGTGGTTGTCTGGGCGTTGTTCCAGGGCCACCAGGAGTTCGGCCACAATCCCCACAGGTTCGGATTGACGATTGATGGTGGTGCCGAGGATGCGAATGAGTTGGGTCCGAAGTTGGGGAATTTCGGAGATCGTTTTTGCCACGACAGGGGGAGTCAGAAGGGTTACCGTGAGAAGAGCGCAGGCGACCCCTTTTAATGTTCGGACCGAAATCTTTGGGTTCGTGTGAAACACCGCCTGCTCCTTAGCTGCTCTTGATGTTGTGGAAGTTGGTTTTTGGGTTACTCCTTCTGCTAATTTAGCTTTCTGGCCTCGGCACCTAATCAATATGCATTATTTATACCATATCATAACACATTGATTTTAATTATTTTAAATCTTACAAACCTTAAAAAGTTTGCCAATTTTTGTCACTTATCTAGGGCAGAATTACAGGGGAGCCAGTTGAAGAAGCGCCCCTTTTCCTGTACCCCGGCCCTGCTCATGATAAATGATATAAGGAAATGCCAGGTCAACGACGGCCTGAAGGACTTGGAGACTGAAGAACGTGGACTGGAACGACGTCACCGACCTTGCACTGAAGGAAATCCGGACGTCCGGCGCCGACTACGGCGACATTCGGATATTGGCCAGCACCATGCAATCGGTCTGGGGAGAGGACCGTCGTATCGGGGGGATTCGGGATAGCCGAGACAGTGGCTTCGGCGTACGGGTTTTGTACAAGGGGGCGTGGGGGTTTGCCGCGAGCGCGGTGATGTCCCTGGAAGAGGTTCCCCGCGTGGCCCGCTTGGCGGTCGAGATCGCGCAGGGCTCGGCGACGTTGAACAAGGAGCCCGTACGCCTCGCCACGGAACCGGCACATGTGGATTCGGTGGTCACTCCCTTCAGGATCGATCCCTTTGCAGTCCCGCTGGAAGACAAAACGGGCTTGTTGCTCGAGCTCATGGAATACGTGCACCGTCAGACGGGCGTGGTGCGGAGCGGCGCGCATCTGTGGGCGCGCCGCGATCGGAAACTATTTGCCTCGACCGAAGGCTCGCGAATTCAGTTCGACCTGGTGGCGGTGGAAGGCGGATTCGAGGCCACGGCAGCACACGACGGGGGCTTCGCCACCAGGAGCTTCACGACCCCCACGCTCCGCAAGGGCTACGAAGTCATCGAGGAAGCCAACTTTCACAGCCATGCGCCGCGCATCGCCGCTCAGGCGGTGGAGAAGGTCAAGGCCCCGCCCGTCCAGGCGGGAAGCTATGATCTGGTGCTGGATCCCGAGCACCTTTCGCTCACCATCCATGAAACCTGCGGGCATCCCAGCGAACTGGATCGCGCGTTGGGGTACGAAGCGAACTATGCAGGAACCAGCTTTCTCACGCCGGACAAACTGGGTACGTTCCGGTACGGTTCCCCCGCCGTCAACCTCGTGGCCGACAACACCGAAGCCGGCACGCTCGCTGCGACGGGCTATGACGATGACGGGGTGGCCTGCCAACGGTGGGACATCATCCGCGAGGGCCGGTTTGTGGGCTACTGTACGAACCGGGAAGTGGCGCCGAAGATCGGGGAGGCTCGATCGCGGGGCTCCAATCGGGCGGACGGGTGGGCCAGTGTCCCGATCGTGCGGATCGCCAATGTCGGGTTGGAGCCGGGCCAGTACACGGCCGAAGAGCTGATTGCCGGTACCGACCGAGGGATTTACATCGAGGGGCATGACTCGTTCAGCATCGACCAGCAACGCTACAACTTCCAGTTCGGTGGAGACGCCTTTTGGCTGATTGAGCACGGAAAACGGACCCACATGCTCCGGGATGTCATCTATCACGGCATCACGCCGGAG
>JBFFYZ010000096.1:0-7007 GCA_041568895.1 Nitrospiraceae bacterium | reverse complement strand
GGGCCGCTCCTGGGCTGGAAGGATGTCCAAGAGGGTGCCGTCGGTATCCTGGTTGAACGGTTGGTCGAGAGAGAGTTCCCAGTTGCCCAACCGCTGGTCCATCTCGATGACGTCCCGCTCGCGGACGTTCAAACGATCCGCCAGCAATTTCGTGTCCGGAGAAAAACCCTGCCGCTCCAGTTTGGCCTTTTCCTTCCGCAGATTGTAAAACAACTTGCGCTGGTCCTGAGTGGTCCCGACTTTGACCATGCGGTAGGTGTTAAGGAGGAATCGAAGCATGTAGGCTCGCGCCCACCAGGCGGCATAGGCGTAGAACCGCACGTTTTTCCGGGGATCGAATTTCTTGATGGCGTGCATGAGCCCGACGTTTCCTTCCTGGATCAGGTCCATGTGGTCCGCGCCGGTGTGGAGATATTCGGAGGCGATCGCCACCGACACCCGGAGGTTAGCCAAAATGAGCTTCACGGCGGCATCCCGGCTCCCTTTGACTTGGTATTCGTGGAAGAGCTGGAGCTCTTCTTCCTTTGAAAGGTATGGGTAGCGACGGACCTCGGCCAGATAGTGTTGGAGGGCCGTGACCGGCACCACTGCGGTGGAGATGGAGGACTCTCGGCTGCTCTCCTCGTCCTTATTATCCGAGACCGAGGGAGATTCCTCGGGCAGAGACTCCTCCTCCGAGGAATCCACCCGCGGCGACTCAGCGGCTGCATCCACCTCCTCGGTGATGCCCTCAACCTCCCCATCTTCCCAGGTCTCCGGGGCGGAGCGAGGCTTTTGTTTTGGTATGCGCCGTTCTTTTGACATGGTTCGTGAGCGCTTGGTCCGCGGCACTCCTTTAAAAGAAACGATCCTGCAACGATTATAAACGCATCCAGGCGCCAGAACAAAGGCTTGGGCGCATTTCTCTCCGCCTTGCGCCTCCTGAGAAGCCTGGCGTATAGTGCGCGCGGCCCGCGCGATGATGCGATGGGTTTTCGATTACCGGGGACCATTGGTGCTATGCAACTCGCCCTTCAAGGACTCCGAAGCGGACATTGGCCGTCCCTCCTGGGTGCCTGGCTTCATTTTGAGCTGAGTTTCATCGTCTGGTTGCTGGTCGGGGCCCTCGGCGTCTTGATTGCTGAGGAGTTCGGATTGAGCGCCACTCAAAAAGGCGTGCTTGTGGCGGTGCCGTTGCTGAGCGGGGCCCTGCTTCGGGTCGTGGTCGGAGTGAGCAGCGACAAGATCGGCCCCAAGACGACCGGCCTGCTGCTTCTGGCCTGTGAACTCCTCGCGTTACTCTGGGGATGGTTGAATGCGACGACCTATCTGAGGCTCTTGGCGGTCGGCCTGCTGCTGGGTGCGGCCGGCGCCAGCTTTGCCGTGGCGCTGCCGCTGGCCAGCCGGGCCTATCCCCCGGCGCACCAGGGGCTTGTGATGGGGATCGCCGCCTCGGGCAACAGCGGGACGGTTCTCGCGGCGTTTTTCGCCCCGCGGCTTGGGGAGATCGTCGGATGGCACGGGGTCTTCGGACTCATGGTCCTGCCGGTCGTCCTGACCCTGGGCCTATTTACCTGGCTTGTCCGGCCGGACACCGACCTCCTGGCTCAACAGAAGCAGCCCAGTTGGTGGGGGTTGGCCAGGGATGCGCTCCGACAGCCGTCGATGTATTGGCTGTGTTTCATGTACGCGGTGACGTTCGGAGGCTTTGTCGGGCTAGCCAGTTTTCTGCCGATTTTCTTTCACGACGAATACGGGCTGACCCTGGTCACGGCCGGAACGATGACGGCGGCCTGTGGGCTGGCGGGAAGCCTGACCCGGCCCGTGGGCGGCTACTGTGCCGACCGTTTGGGAGGGGTCAGGGTCCTCTGGGTGTTGTTTCCCGTAATCGGGCTCCTGACCGCGGCGGTCGGCCAATTGCCGACGCTCATCTGGGCGGCGCCGCTGATGATCGGGGCCGTGGCCATGATGGGGTTCGGCAACGGGCTCGTATTCCAGGTGGTCTCCGACCGGTTCAAGAACCAGATCGGGATTGCCTCGGGGATAATCGGGGCGGCTGGCGGGCTCGGCGGCTTTCTCCTGCCCTCCCTCCTGGGGCTTTTCAAGGACCTTCTGGGCACGTACAAGGTGGGCTTCCTGCTCTTCTCAGCGGTCTGTTTTGTCGCCTGGGGCACCGTCGCCCTGGTGCTGTGGCGGCAGAAAAGGAATGATTTCCGGTCTTTCACGTAATTGGTCGGTGCGAGGCATTGACACCGGCCTGAAATAGTTTTATATTTTGAGGACTTATCTTATTTGACCGGACGCAGATGGACCCCGATTGGTCCCAAGGAGGACAAACCCCATGGCCCCGCCCTTTGATCCTATCCAGGAAGCCCTCAAGGATATCCAGCAGGGCCGGATGGTCATTCTGGTGGATGCCGAGGACCGCGAGAACGAGGGGGACCTCGTGATGGCGGCCGAGCAGGTGGCGCCCGAGGCCATTAATTTTATGGCCAAACACGCCCGTGGGCTCATTTGTTTGGCCCTGACCCCGGAACGGGTGGAAGAGCTGCAGCTTCCGCCCCAGGCCGCCGAAAACACCGCCACCTTCGGCACGGCGTTCACGGTGTCCATCGATGCCCGCCACAATATCACCACCGGCATTTCGGCCGCGGACCGCGCGACGACCATCCGGACCGCGATCGATCCCAAGGCCAAGCCTGGCGACTTGGCTCGTCCGGGGCACATCTTTCCGCTCAAAGCCCAGAAAGGCGGGGTGTTGAAACGGGCGGGTCAAACTGAGGGGTCGGTGGACCTGGCGCGGTTGGCGGGTTTTTATCCTGCCGGGGTGCTGTGCGAAATCATGAACGATGATGGCACCATGGCTCGGGTGCCCCAATTGGCCGAATTCGCCAAGCGGTTCGGACTCAAGATGGTCACCATCAAGGACCTCATCGAGTTCCGCATGCGTCGCGAGACCTTCATCAAGCGGGTGGTCGGCGCCAAGCTCCCCACGATCTTCGGGGATTTCGAAGCGGTGGTCTTCGAGAACGAGGTGGACGGCGGCACCCACATCGCACTGGTGAAGGGGCTGGTGGATGAGTCACCCACCCTGGTACGGGTCCATTCCGGCTGCCTCACGGCCGACGTGTTCGGCTCCCTTCGTTGCGATTGCCGGGACCAGCTTCAGCGCGCAATGGAGATTATCCATAAAGAAGGACGGGGGGTGCTCCTGTACCTGAACCAGGAAGGCCGGGGCATCGGACTGTTGAATAAGATCAAGGCCTACAAGCTCCAGGATGAAGGCAGCGATACCGTCGAGGCCAATCTCCAATTGGGCTTCAAGCCGGACCTCCGCGACTACGGCATCGGCGCGCAGATTCTCGTCAATCTCGGGCTGCGCAATATCAGACTGATCACCAACAACCCGCGCAAGATTGTCGGCATTGAAGGATATGGCCTCAGGGTCGTGGAGCGGGTTCCCATCGAAATTGCGCCCCGGGAGGCGAACGAACACTACCTTCGGACCAAGAAGGCCAAGCTCGGACACATCCTCAATAACGTCTGAACGTCGAAAACGAGCAGTCGGAACGTCGGGAGGATCCGATCCAGCCCCCACAGGAAACCGACAGCTGCACAGGCTCAGGGGGCGTCGTCATCGTATGCTGGCCTTACCCTCGTTTGCGTCGGTCTCCTGATCAGCGGCCTGTTCTTCAGCATGCGTCCTGTCCACCCTTACGACACGACTACCAGGTCCTGGCGTCACGACCACCAGATCCGGTGTCACCGGTGCCCAAATGAAACGGCGAGGCCAGACGAAAAGCCCACGGCATGAAAACAATTGAAGGCAGTCATGAAGCGGCCGGTCTCAGGTTTGGCTTGGTTGTCAGCAAGTTTAACGAGTTCGTCACCGATCGGCTGCTGAGCGCCGCCCACGACGTGCTGATGAAAGCGGGCGCGGCCGACGATGCGGTTACCGTGGTCCGGGTTCCAGGAGCATTTGAAATTCCCTTGGTCGCTCGCCGCCTCGCAGAGTCGGGCCGCTATGACGCGGTTCTGTGCCTGGGCGCGGTGATCAAAGGGGAGACTCCGCATTTTGACTACATCAGCGCCGAGGTCAGCCGCGGGATCGCGCAGGCGGCCTGGATCTCCGGTATCCCCGTCGTTTTCGGGGTGTTGACTACCAACAGTGTGGACCAGGCCTTGGCGCGGGCCGGAGCGCCGGAGCGGAATCGGGGCGCCGAAGCTGCCCGAACCGCGATTGAAATGGCGACGCTCATGAAACGCCTGGGGCTGGCGGGAGCCCGGGGAGCCGGGAGAAAAGCCAGCCACAAAGGCCTGGGGCGGAGACGGGGCAAGCGATCGCGCTAGAGCGAGCCGACTATGGGAAGCCGACGACAAGCCCGCGAGCTGGCGCTCCAGATTCTCTTTCAGTGGGACATCCACGGAAATACCGACCATTGGCTGGAGCAATTCTGGGCCCAGCACCCCGTCAAGCCTGACATCAGGCGGTTCACTGAACACCTCGTCGAGGGGGTGACGGCGAAGGCCAAGGAGCTGGACACCATACTCGGGGAGCAGGCCAGTCATTGGAAAGTACACCGCATGCCGATTGTGGATCGGAACATCCTGCGGGCAGCCCTCTATGAATTGCTCTGGGTTCCGGAAGTACCGGCGAAGGTGACGGTGAACGAGGCGATCGAGCTGGCCAAGCGATTTGCCGATGACGAAACCAAACGGTTCGTGAACGGCATCCTGGATCAGGTGTTAAAGCACGACCCCCGGCTGGAGGACAAACGAGTAGAAGCCGCAGTGGCCGTGAAGCGTGAGGCGTAAACGGATGACTGGTGCATGGAAAAAACAAGGGGAGGCCGCGCGTAGAATGCACCTGACCTCCGACGCCTTCGCCCTAACGAGGAAACCATGATCGAGCGATACAGCCTGCCCCGCATGAAGGCCATCTGGGAACCCGGGCACAAATACGAGATCTGGCTGGAGGTGGAATTGCTGGCCTGTGAGGCTCTGGAAAGGGAAGAAAAAGCCCAGCGACCTTCCAAGACAACGGGAGTCCCCCGGGGAACCGCCGCCTCGCTCCGGCGAAAGGTTCGGGTCGACCTCGATCGGATCGCGGCCATCGAGAAAGTCGTCAAGCACGACGTCATCGCCTTTCTGGAGTCTTTGGCGGACACCGCCGGGCCGGAGGCCCGCTTTCTCCACCTGGGCCTCACGTCGTCGGATATCCTAGACACGGCGCTCGCCGTCCAGATGGCCGAGGCGGGGGACCTCATTCTGGAAGATGTGGAAGGTCTGCTGGAGGTGCTGAAAAAGCGGGCCTACGAACACAAGCAGACGGTCATGGTCGGCCGGTCCCACGGGATTCATGGGGAGCCGGTTTCCTTTGGGTTCAAGCTGGCGATTTGGTATGACGAGGTCCGGCGCCACCAGGCCCGGCTCCGAGCCGCGCGGGAAGGAATTGCGGTCGGCAAACTTTCCGGCGCCATGGGAACCTTCGCCCATCAGGGCCCCGAGGTCGAGGCCTTCGTCTGCCGACGGCTGGGGCTCAACCCCGATCCAATCTCCAGCCAGGTCGTTCAGAGGGACCGGCATGCCGCCTATCTCTCCGCGCTCGCCCTATTGGCCGCGACGATTGAAAAAATCGCCACTGAGATCAGGCACCTCCAGCGAACCGAAGTGTTGGAGGCTGAGGAATATTTTGCCGAAGGCCAGAAAGGGTCCTCGGCCATGCCGCACAAGCGCAACCCCATCGCCTCCGAGAATCTCTGCGGGCTGGCCCGGGTCGTCCGGGCAAATAGCCTGGCGGCCCTGGAGAACGTCGCCCTCTGGCATGAGCGCGATATCAGTCACTCATCCGTGGAACGCGTCATCCTCCCGGACAGCACGATCGTGGTGGACTACATGCTGGTCCGATTGACCGAGATCCTCCGGTCTCTCTTGGTCTATCCGGCTCGGATGAAGCAAAACCTGGAGCTGACCGGCGGCCTCGTCTATTCCCAGCGGCTGCTGCTTGCCCTGATCGAGCGGGGAGCCCAGCGCAAAGAGGCCTATGAGGCCGTCCAACGGAACGCGATGAAAGCGTGGCAGGGGGGGGCCGGCTTTCAGGACCTCGTTGGAAAGGATCCCTTGGTGACCACCTTTCTCAATGCCGCGGACATCCAGGCCTGTTTCGAGTCAAAATATTATTTGCGTCACTTGGAAGCGATCTTTGATCGGGTATTCGGACCGGATGGCGGTCACCGCAAACCAAGCAAGAAAACGCGTGCCCGTCGCAAGGCGTGAGCCGGGTCCGGGGACCGGCCGGTGCGGGTTCACGGACCTGAACGGTAGTCGTGGCGCGATGGCCACCGACCGGGGTGTACAGCCATGGGGCTGAACGTTGTCCTCCTCTGCTCGGTCCTTCTGTATGCCTACGCTGGCATTGTAGGGTTGATCCAACTCCACACCCAGGAGGAGTTTCATTTTCTCTGGTCGCTCTTGTCCGGGTTCTGTTTCTTCTCCGCGGTCGGCCTAGTGCGGATGAGCAATGTGGCTCGGTTCCTGACCGTCATGGTGTTATGGATCAATATCCTGTTGTTCGCCAGCGCCAGGGTGCTCAATCCCTCCGGCTACGCCTTTAATGATGGCGAGTTTCCCATCAACCCCAAGCCGATCGCGAGTCTCGCGTTCCTGTTTCTCAAGGCCTCGACAACCGATGATTCTCAGCACAGCGTGGTGATGGCGTTTCTGTTGATGTTCAGTCTGATCGGGGTCTACGTGCTGGGGAGAAATAAACGCGAGTTCAGGTAGAACCGGCAGGGTACGGCAGAAGAGTGGACGGGAAGGAGACCTCCAAACTGATGACCAAGGAAACACTGCTCTACGAAGGGAAGGCCAAGAAGTTGTTCGCGACGGACGACCCGGACCGGGTGGTGCAGTACTTCAAGGACGACGCCACGGCCTTCAACGCCCAGAAACGAGGCACGATCGTGGAGAAGGGCGTGGTCAACAACAAGGTCTCGGAGCGGCTGTTTCGCTTGCTGGAAAAAGGGGGC
>JBFFYZ010000095.1:0-7024 GCA_041568895.1 Nitrospiraceae bacterium | reverse complement strand
TAACCGCCGATACATGGTTTTGGGGGCGCCGGTGAGATCGGACGGCTTACTCAACAAGAGCACCTGGACCTGGGCCCGTTTCTTTTTGAGCAAGCGGGCCACCACGAGGCCATCTCCCCCGTTATGGCCCTTTCCGCAGAATACGGTCACCCACTTGGCGGCTAAGGAGCCGAAGGCGTCTTCCATGCAGGCCACGACGCCGGTTCCCGCCGCCTCCATCAAAGTGAGGTCCGGAATGTGGGCCTGGGTGATCGTCAGGCGATCCAGTTCCTTCATCTGGGTGGCAGTCACGACTTTCATAAATAGTGGCAGCGAATCGCTGGCAGCAAGTAGCTAACAGCAAACAGTTTAGAGCCGAGAGATCGGACCGGATTCATGCGTGAGACGTGCTAGTTCCTATTCACCGTCGTTCGTCAGAACGGCCTGGGCGATGGCGTAGTCGCCATCGTGGGAGATGCTCACATGAATCTGCGTGACGCCGGCCTTGCGGGTGAGCGCCTCGACGCCCCCTCCCACCGTGGCGACAGGCCGTCCGCCGTCGTCGTTGAGCACCTGGATGTCGACCCATTTGACTCCCACGGCCCATCCCGTCCCCAGGGCTTTCAGGACCGCCTCTTTCACCGCGAAACGGCCGGCCAGGGAAGCATGGGGGGAGGGACGGGCGAGGCATTCACGTCGTTCCGCTTCCGTGAACAGCCGCCGAAGAAAGCGTTCGTCCCACCGCTCCGTCAGGGCCCGGATACGGGCAATCTTCACCAAATCAAGACCGATGCCGACGATCTTCACGAGAGGGGTGAATCGCTGGACGACTCATCAAAAGGAGAGAGACAGATCAACTCACCAACTGCTTCATTTCCCGAACGGCCTGTTCGAGGCCGACCAGAACCGCCCGGGCGATTATGCTATGGCCGATGTTGTACTCGACGATCTCGGGGATCTGCGTCAGGCGCTTGACGTTGCGGTAATTCAACCCGTGCCCGGCATTCACGCCGATGCCGAGCTTATAGGCCAGCTTGGCGGCCTGGGTGATCGCTTCCACCTCCGCGTGCTCCTCCTTCATCCGGCGCGCGTTCGCGTACCGCCCAGTATGAAGTTCCACGTAGTCGGCCGACACCTTGTGGGCGGCCTTGACCTGGTTGAGGTCCGGTTCAATGAACAGGCTCACTGGAATGCCGCCGTCATGGAGAAGATCCACGATTTTCTCAATCCGGTCCCGCTGGCCGGCAATCTCCAGGCCCCCTTCGGTGGTCAGCTCCTGGCGCCGCTCCGGCACCAACGTGACCATGTGGGGTTTCACGCTCAGGGCCACCTTGACCATGGACTCCTCGGCGGCCAGCTCCAGGTCCAGTTTGGTCTGGACGATTTCCCGGAGGAGGGTCAGGTCCCGATCCTGGATATGCCGACGGTCTTCCCGCAGGTGCACGACCAACCCATCGGCGCCGGCCAGTTCGATCAGGACCGCTGCCGCCAGCGGGTCCGGGTCTTTCCCCCCCCTGGCTTGTCGGAGGGTGGCGATATGATCAATATTGACGCCTAGCCTGGCCACAGAACCTCCTGTGAGTAGCTGACAGCCAATAGCGAATAGTCTAGAAAAGCTGAGCCATGACCGGTCTTCGAGCTATTCGCTGCTCGCTACTCGGATTCTTTCTTTGAATCAAAAGGTTAGCGTATTATTGCAAAAAGTGGACAGGGCTGACAAGGGGAACGAGCAGGCCATCGAAATCCTGACCGCAGGGGAAGGACCCTAGCCCGGCACCCTGTTCAGGCCTCAAAAAACGGCTCCCCTTGCCGTGACCGAACGGGATCGCCTCAATTGCCCCCAACCCCGGATTAAAATTGACTGTTTCAGAGGGGTGCATTAAAATGAGAGACCTTTTTCATTGTGAAAACGGAGGTTTGGCCCCCGACCGTCGCTGCCCCCATTAACGAGGACATGGTGGAAGAGTTTTACCGCATCAAACGCCTCCCCCCTTACGTGTTCGCCCAGGTTCAGGCCCTCAAGCTGGATGCTCGCCATCGGGGAGAAGATATCATTGATCTGGGAATGGGGAATCCGGATCAGCCGACCCCACCCCATATCGTTGATAAGTTGGTGGAAGCGGCCCGAAACCCACGAAATCACCGCTACTCCGCATCCCGCGGAATCACCAAACTGCGCCATGCCATTACGGCCTGGTACAAACGGCACTATGACGTCGATCTCGACCCGGAAACCGAAGCCATCGTCACCATCGGATCCAAGGACGGCATTGCGCATTTGGCCTTGGCGATGATCGGTCCCGGCGACGTGGTCCTGACTCCCACGCCCACCTATCCGATTCACACCTACAGCGTGATCATCGCCGGGGGGGACGTGCGGGGGATCGAGCTGCGCCAGGACAGCGATTTTTTCGATGACCTCATGCGGGTCTACCGGCAGACATTGCCCCGGCCCAGAATCTTAGTGCTGAATTTTCCCCACAACCCGACCACGGCAGTGGTGGACCTGGAGTTTTTCAAGAAGGTGGTGGCGTTCGCCAAAGAACACAACGTGTACGTGATTCATGACCTGGCCTACGCGGATCTGGTCTACGATGGCTATCGTGCGCCGAGCCTGCTCCAGGTTCCCGAGGCCAAAGACATCGGCGTCGAATTTTACACCCTCTCGAAAAGCTACAACATGCCGGGGTGGCGGGTGGGCTTCTGTGTGGGAAACCGCGAGATGGTAGGGGCCTTGAGCAAGATCAAGAGCTATTTGGATTACGGCATCTTTCAGCCGATCCAGATTGCCAGCATCATCGCGTTGAACGGTCCGCAGGATTGTGTCAAGGAAACCGTGGCCCGCTATCAGCACCGACGCAACGAGCTGGTGAATGGCTTGAACCGAATTGGGTGGCCCGTGCCGATGCCGCGCGCCACCATGTTTGTCTGGGCGCGTATTCCTCCACCTTTCCGGGGCATGGGCTCCCTGGAATTCTCCAAGTTGCTGTTGCGGGAGGCCAAAGTGGCGGTTTCCCCGGGCATCGGGTTCGGTGAGGGCGGGGATGAATATGTCCGCATGGCCTTGGTGGAGAATGAGCACCGGACACGGCAGGCCGTACGCGGGATCAAAAAAGCCTTGAAGCTCAACGGGACGGAATGATGAAAACCAGCATCCGGGTCGGCTTGATCGGGTTCGGGACGGTGGGGACCGGGGTCGCCAAGATTCTCACGTCCAATGCTGCCCTCATCCGGCGCCGGGTCGGCGTGCCGGTCGACCTGGTTCGCGTGATGGATCTGGACGTGACCCGGGACCGGGGTGTCCGGCTGCCGGAGGGCGTGCTTACGACTGACCTGCGCGCCGTCTTGGACGATCCCGCGATCGACATCGTAATCGAGCTGATCGGTGGCTACGATGCCGCCAAGCGGGTCATCGTGGACGCCATGGCTCGCGGCAAACAGGTGGTCACGGCCAATAAGGCCCTTCTGGCGGTCCATGGGGAGGAGCTGTTTGATGCCGCGGCCCGGTTTGGCGTGGACCTGGGCTTTGAAGCCAGCGTGGGGGGCGGGATCCCTATCATCCGAGCCATGCGGGAGGGGCTGGCCGCCAACACCATTGAGTCCATCTACGGAATCATCAACGGAACCTCCAACTACATCCTTACCCAGATGACACGGGACGGCCGGAGTTTTCAGGAGGTCTTGGCGGAAGCCCAGCGCGCAGGCTATGCGGAAGCGGACCCCACCTTCGATGTGGCCGGAATAGACTCCGCGCACAAGCTGGCGATTATGGTCACGTTGGCCTACGGGACGCCGGTCAACGTCAAGGAGATCTACACCGAGGGCATCACCGGCATCAAACCCGAGGACATTGCCTTCGCCAAGGAGTTCGGGTTCACCATCAAGCTGCTCGGCATCGCGAAGTTCCACGACGGCGATATCGAAGCGCGGGTTCACCCCACCATGCTGCCGTCGACCTCACCGGTCGCGCGGGTGGAAGGGGTATATAACGCGATCCAGCTCATCGGCGACGCGGTGCAGGATATCGTCTTGTACGGGCAGGGGGCGGGAGCCATGCCGACCGGGAGTGCGGTGGTCAGCGACGTCATCGAGCTCGCGCGGAACCTCCTGAAAGGCGCGTCTGGGCGCGTTCCGGCGGCGGCCGTGCAATTAGACCAACGGCGGCCGCTTCGCATCCGCCCGATGGATGAAATTGTCTCCCTCTATTACCTCCGGTTCATGGTGCTGGATCGCCCGGGCGTCCTGTCCCAGATCGCCGGGGTGCTGGGGAATCACGGCATCAGCATTTCGTCGGTCCTTCAAAAGGGTCGAAAGGAAGGGCAGACCGTTCCAGTGGTCATCATGACCCATACCGCGGCGGAGCGAAGCGTGCAGGATGCGCTCCGTGAGATCAATCGCATGGCGTTCATCTCGGAACCCACCACATTGATCCGTGTCGAGGGGCAGGACGAGTAGCCAGCCATGTGCCCCCTCTCCAGTATGTTCATTGGCAGGCAGGTCAGTCGCTTATGATGTCTTGGCGTGGTGTCATTGAAGAATACCGGAAGTTTCTTCCGGTGACAGAGAAGACTCCTGTCGTCTCGCTGGGTGAGGGGAATACCCCGTTGATCCACGCCAGGCGTTTGTCTCGAGAGGTCTGCCCGGGGGTGGATTTGTACTTGAAGTGTGAAGGCTCCAATCCAACCGGTTCATTCAAAGATCGCGGGATGACCCTGGCGATTTCCAAAGCGCTGGAGGCCAAGGTGCGGGCGGTGATCTGCGCCTCCACCGGAAACACCTCGGCCTCCGCGGCCGCCTATGGCCGGCGTGCGGGGCTCGAGGTGTACGTGCTGATCCCGGCAGGCAAGATTGCCCAGGGCAAGTTGTCCCAGGCCATGATGCACCAGGCGACCGTGATCCAGATCGAGGGAAATTTCGACCAGGCGCTGGCCATCGTCAAGGAAGTCTCCGCCGCCGGGTCGATCGAACTGGTCAATTCCATCAACCCCTTCCGGATTGCCGGTCAGAAAACCGCGGCCTTCGAAGTCTGCGATCAATTGGGATGTGCACCGACCATCCATGCGCTCCCGGTGGGGAATGCCGGTAATATTACGGCCTACTGGCAGGGCTACACGGAGTACCACGCGGCGGGCCAGATCGCCCGGCTTCCAAGGATGATGGGGTTCCAGGCGGCGGGTGCGGCTCCGATTGTGCGGGGGCATGTCGTCGAGGATCCACAGACGGTGGCCACCGCGATCCGGATCGGCAATCCCGCCAGTTGGCAAGCAGCCCTCAAGGCTCAAAAGGAATCCGGAGGCGCCATCGACATGGTGACCGATGAGGAGATCTTGAAGGCCTACAGCCTGGTGGCTTACCAGGAGGGTGTGTTCTGTGAGCCGGCTTCGGCAGCCTCGGTCGCCGGCGTGATCAAAATGAGTCAGGCGGGAACCCTCAGGCAGGGAGAGACGGTTGTCTGTACTCTCACCGGACACGGGCTGAAGGATCCGGATACGGCGATCACCGTCTCCCGTCCGCCCATTACGGTGAAGGCCAGCCGGGATGAGGTCGCCCGTTTGCTGGGCCTGTGAGGAAGGCAGAGCGGTCCTGCGCATTGGTCGCGCCCGGGAATGGGGTGGAACCATGAGGGCCTCTTCGGCATGGTGACAATCATACACGGATTTTTTTTGTGATCTCATGGGAATGAAATATGTAGTCCTGCACGGCGAGGGTCTCGCGGATCGACCCCATCCGAACTTGCAGGGCAAAACGCCTCTGCAGGTGGCGGGAACTCCCAACATGGATTTTCTGGCACGAAACGGGGAGTTCGGGTTGCTGGCCATCCCGGCGGAGGGGCTGACTCCGGGGAGCGATCTCACGGAGCTGGCGATGCTGGGCCAGGATCCGCGAAAATCCTACCCGGGCCCCGCCCCGTTCGATGCGGCGGGGTTGGGGGTGGCCCTGGGCGACCAGGATGTCGCGGTTCGCTGTCATATGGTGACCCTTCGATCCGCCCAGGGTGGCCGAGGTGCAGCCGACCTCAAAAAGCTCGGAGCCAACGTGATCCTGGAGGACGAGACCGCCGGTGGGATCCAGACGGAAGAAGCGCGTGAGCTGATCGACGCTATTAACGAACAGCTGGGATCCGAGGTCATCCAGTTTTATCCCGGCACCGGACACCGGCATGTGATGGTCTGGGTGGGGGGGAAGGCGAGGATCACCTGCCACGCTCCGCACGACGTGAAGGACAAGCCGGTGGCGGACTTTCTTCCCACCGGGGAAGGGTCGGAGATTCTGCGCCAGGTGATGGAAGCGTCCCTGGTCATCCTCCGCGACCATCCGGTGAATGGCCAACGGGAGAAGGAAGGACTCAGGCCTGCCAACTGCCTCTGGCTCTGGGGACAGGGACGAGCGACCCGGCTTCCCAGCTTGACGGAGCGATTCAACGTCACGGGGGCGATTGTGTCACCCAGCGAGCTACATCGTGGCATTGGGATCTGCCTCGGGCTGGAAGGCGTGGCCCCCACTGAGGGAACGGTACCGGGAGCGGTTCCCTATCGGAGCGTTGCGGAAGCCGCGTTGAGCGAGCTGGAGAAAAAAGACTTCGTGTACGTCCATGTGGGCATGCCTGTGGAAATGGCTGAAGAAGAATCCAAGGCAAAGCTCAAGCTGGTGGAGGACTTCGATCGGGATCTCGTCGGCACCCTGTTAGGGGGACTCTCTAAGCTCGGCGCGCACCGGGTGGCGTTAGCCTGTGATCATTCGGGGCACCAAGGACCGCCGTCCGGGCAAGGAGGGATGCCGCCGGCCCTCTTCACTCTGTACCAGGGGCCGGTCGCTCGCCCTCAGGACGGGGCGCGCGGGTTTAACGAGGCGGATGCCATGGAATCCCAAACCAAGCTGCTGGATGCCACCAAACTCATGGCGCGATTGTTCCGGAAGGATTAACCCCTAGGTGTCCTGCCTCAGCAGGCTGGTTGGGAACGATGGCATTGATTGTTCAGAAGTACGGTGGGACCTCGGTCGGAAACGTGGAACGGATCCAGCACGTGGCCGACCAGGTTGCCAC
>JBFFYZ010000094.1:0-7029 GCA_041568895.1 Nitrospiraceae bacterium | reverse complement strand
TGTCAACGAATCACCGCCGCGCAGAGGACCGCCTACGAAGAATATGGCCATGACCGGGGTTTCGAGCGCATGTCGAATGCGCACAAGGCTTGACAGAGCGGGGGGCGACCGATAGAATTGTGGCAAGTTTACGATAGTTCATCGCAATTATCGCAGGAGACCGGGGCGGCTCACTGTCAGGTCGGCACGGAAGGAGGAAGGATGTTCGAACGATTCACGGATAAGGGTCGCAAGATCATCATCCTGGCCCGGGAAGAGGCCGAGCGCCACCAAAATGATTACCTCGGAACGGAGCATTTGGTGTTGGCTATTCTCCGTGAGTCGGACGGCATTGCCCTCATGATCATCAAGAAGATGGGGCTGTCCACGGAGCAGATCCGCCTCGAAATCGAACGCAACCTGCCGAGCGGGGGCACCACCATGACGTTCGGCGAGATACCCTTCAGCCCTCGCGTAAAAAAGGTGATCGAGTACGCGGTGGAGGAGGCCCGCCTCCTCGGCCACAATCATATCGGGAGCGAACACCTCCTGCTGGGCCTGCTCCGTGAAGAAGAGGGGATCGGCGGGAAAATCCTTCGAAGCCTCGGAGCCAACCTCCTGACGGCCCGGCAGCTCACCGTGACCTTCCTCCGCAAATCCGCACCCCGCGAACGGGACCGCAAGAGTAATACGCCGGCGCTCGATGAGTTCGGTCGGGATTTGACCCAGTTGGCTCAAGAGGGCCAACTGGACCCGGTCATCGGCCGGTCGGATGAAATCGAACGGGTCCTCCAGATTCTCAGCCGCAGGACCAAGAACAACCCCGTGCTGATCGGGGAGTCCGGGGTAGGGAAAACCGCGATCGTGGAAGGGCTGGCGCAGCGCATCGTGATGTCGGAGGTGCCCGACAACCTGCTGTCCCGCCGGGTCATTGCCCTGGATCTGGGGTCGTTGGTGGCGGGGACCAAGTACCGCGGCCAATTCGAAGAGCGCCTCAAGGTCGTCATGAAGGAAATCGTCCAGGCGGGCAACATCATCATCTTCATCGACGAGCTCCACACCCTGGTGGGGGCCGGGGCGGCCGAAGGCTCCATTGATGCCTCGAACATGCTGAAGCCCGCGTTGTCCCGCGGCGAGATCCAATGCATCGGGGCCACGACGCTGGACGAATACCGGAAACACATTGAAAAGGACGGCGCGTTGAAGCGGCGCTTCCAACCCATTTACGTACAGCCGCCCAGCATCGATGAGACCATCCGCATCATCCAAGGGCTCCGGGACCGTTACGAAGAGCACCACGGGGTGGATATCACCGAGGAAGCGATCATCGAGGCCGTCAAGCTGTCTGACCGCTATATTACGGATCGCTTCCTGCCGGACAAGGCCATCGATCTGATCGATGAGACCGGCTCGCGCGCCAAGCTGCAGACCTATGCCCTTCCGACCGAGTTGAAGGCCCTGGAGCAGGAACTCAAGAAAGTCGCCCGTGAGAAAGAGTTGGCGATTTCCCTCCAGAACTTCGAGGAGGCGGTGAAATTCCGAGAGGAAGAGGAGCGCCTGCGCAAGCTGCTCGATGAGTCCAAGCGGGAGTGGAAGCGGAAGCAGGAGAAGGAGAAACCGGTCATTACCAAGGAAGACGTGGCCTACGTCGTCTCTAAAATGACCGGCATCCCGCTCTTCAAACTGGAAGAGGAGGAGTCCAGCAAGCTCCTTCATATGGAGGAATTCCTCCACAAGCGGATCGTGGGCCAGGATGAAGCCATCTCGGCGGTCTGTCGCGCCATCCGGCGGTCACGGGCCGGCCTCAAAGACCCGAAAAAACCGATCGGATCCTTTATCTTCCTGGGGCCCACCGGGGTCGGCAAGACGGAGCTGGCCAGGACCCTGGCCGAATTTCTGTTCAACAGCGAGGATGCTCTGGTCCGGATCGACATGTCCGAGTACCAGGAGAAGTTCACCAGTTCGCGGTTGTTCGGAGCCCCTCCGGGATATGTGGGGTACGAGGAAGGGGGCCAGCTGACGGAAAAAGTCCGGCGGCGTCCGTACTCGGTGGTGCTGTTCGACGAAATCGAGAAGGCCCATCCGGACATTTTCAATGTCCTGTTGCAGGTGCTTGACGACGGTCAGCTCACCGACAGTCTGGGTCGCAAGGTCGACTTCAAGAACACGGTGGTCATCATGACCTCCAACCTCGGCACCAAACTGATTCAGAAGGGGGTCTCCCTCGGGTTCCAGAGGACCGAGCAGTCCGAGACCAACCTCCGGATCAAGGACGAGGTGCTGGCGGAGCTACGGCGGGCATTCAGCCCCGAATTCCTGAACCGGATCGACGAGGTGGTCGTCTTCCATCAGCTGGAAAAAGAGCATCTCTACAGCATCCTGGACATTCTCATCAAAGAGCTGAACGTCCGGTTGGTGGAGCGCGGGGTTCACTTGGAGATCGGCGACGACGTCAAGCAGTGGCTGATCAAAGAAGGCTATCAGCCGCAATACGGCGCCCGGCCCATGCGGCGGACGATTCAGAAAAACATCGGCGACCCCCTGTCGGAAGAGCTGATCAAGGGCCGCTTCAAAGAGGCCCGCAAGGTCCGGGTTGTGCTGAAGGGTGACCTTCCTGCCTTTGTGGAAGAAGAGGCGATGGCCGGGGTGTGAGCTTGTTCCACCCTCCTGGCATGCCGAGCCTTTCTGTCCACACCGACCGTTTTCTTCCCTTGGCGCCCGTGCGTCCCGCGTGACCTCCTTCGTGTCACAAGGGTGGCCATCAGCGTCAATGCTCGCCCACGCTGCAAAAACTCTCATTTCCCACCAGATGATGTCCCATTTCGTCCGACCATCAGCCGCATGCTGACCGCATCTCCCACGATTCTCGGGCTGGAAACCTCCTGTGACGAAACCGCCGCCGCGGTCTTGGGAGTGCGTGGAGAGGTGCTCTCCAACGTGCTGTACTCTCAGCACGAGGTGCATGGGCGATATGGGGGCGTGGTCCCGGAGTTGGCCGCCCGCCGGCACATTGAGACCGTGGAACGGGTGGTCGCCGAAGCGCTCGAGCGGGCCCAGAAGACCTGGACCGATCTGGATGCCATTGCCGTGACCAGAGGTCCGGGACTGGCCGGGGCCTTGCTCGTCGGGGTCAGCATGGGCAAAGCCCCTGGCCTATGCCCTCGGCGTGCCTCTCATCGGGGTGAATCATTTGGAGGGGCATTTGGCTTCGGCCTGGATCGAAGAGCCGGATTTTCCTCTCCCCTGCGTGGTGCTGGTGGTCTCCGGCGGACACACGCACCTCTACCTCCTGTCCCGTGAGCGGGCGCCCGAATTGATCGGACATACCCTGGATGATGCGGCCGGCGAGGCCTTTGACAAGGCGGCCAAGATGCTGGGGCTCGAGTATCCGGGTGGTCCTGCGATTGACCGGCTGGCGCGGTCCGGGAACGCAGCCGCCATCCCATTTCCCCGGCCCTACTTGAAGCGGCAAAACTTGAATTTCAGTTTCAGCGGACTCAAGACCGCGCTGCTCTATTACCTACGGGATTTGGACCGAGCCGGTGGCCCCAGAGCGGTGTCCGATATTGCCGCTAGCTATCAGGAGGCCATCGTGGAGGTCCTGGTAAAAAAGGCCCTGACGGCCGTCCGTCGTTACCGGGTAAAGGCGCTGGCCGTCGTCGGAGGCGTGGCGGCCAACTCAAGGCTGCGGTCCCTGTTAAGCGCCAGGGCCGAGTCGGCCGGCGTGCAGGTCGCCTTGCCACGGCTCGTGTATTGCACCGACAACGCCGTGATGATTGCGGCTGCCGGTCGGCAGGCCTTGCTCCAGGGGCGTGTGGCTTCGTGGGACATGGAAGCGCAGGCCGATCTGGCCGTCGCTGAGAAGGGCGGCGCCGGGGCGACCAGAGCGATCCTGGCCAGTGGCTGAGCCCCTGAGGGGAGTTGTGAGCGGACCAGAGCTTGGGGTAAGGTGAGGGTCCGGGGCGTTGAGTTGAGGAGGTTGTCAGTATTCCCACCCTGTTTGGAAACCTGAACGGCCTGAAAGCCAGCCAGTTGCTGCGCCTGGAGCACCTGTATCGCCGGCGCGTGCCGACCGACAAGGTGATCTCGCCCGAGCTGGCGCGGTCCTGCACGGAACTCTCCCACGAAATTCGGTCTCAAATCGGACTCGTCATCACGCGGCGCGGTCTCATCGAGATGGTCATCGTCGGCGATGGCAAGCAGTTGGACCTGACCCCTCTCGGGCGGTTTCGGCTCGGGCGGCAATCGTTGCGCGGGGTCCGGCTCGTCCATACCCATCTTCACGACGAGCCGCTGAGCCACGATGACCTGACCGATCTGGTCCTGCTCCGGCTGGATTTGATTTCCGCCGTCGGGGTCAATGCCCAGGGATTGCCCGGAACCATGTACCTGGCCCACATCCTTCCGACCAATCCGCGTGGCCAGGTCTATGAGGTGTGGGCGCCCCGGCCTTTCCACGGCTTTCAGCTGGAGTGCGATCAATTCGTCGAAGCCCTGGAAGCGGAGCTGGCCCATGTGGCGTCTGGGCATGAGGTTCGGGAGGGCCATGAAACCGCCATCCTGGTGAGCGCCTCCAAGCGGTCTCGGCTCGACCAGGAAGAGCGCCTCGAAGAACTGGCCGATCTGGTTCAATCCGACGGGATCACGGTCCTCGATACGGTGGTCCAGCGCTGCCAGGACATTCATCCCAAGTTTCTGCTTGGCAGCGGAAAACTCAAGGACGTCGTGATCAAAGCCCTCCAGCGGGGAGCGGATTTGCTGATTTTTAACCAGGACCTTTCGCCCGCCCAGGTGCGCGCCATTGCCGAAGTCACCGAAATGAAGGTGATCGATCGGACGCAGGTGATCCTGGATATTTTCGCGCGTCGGGCTCACAGTCGGGAGGGAAAAATTCAGGTCGAACTGGCCCAGCTCCGGTATCTGTTGCCCCGTCTGTCAGGACGGAGCACGGCCCTCTCCCGCCTGGGAGGTGGAATCGGAGGAAGGGGTCCCGGCGAAACCAAATTGGAAACCGATCGTCGGCGGGTGAGGGATCGGATCGCCCACCTGGAGCGCGAACTGAAGGCGTTTGCCCGGCAACAAGACCAACGGCGCGCTCGTCGGAGTCGGCAGATGATCCCGATCGTGTCCATTGTGGGATACACCAATGCCGGGAAATCCACGCTTCTCAATGCGCTGACTGAGAGCCGGGTGTCGGTTGGAGATCGGCCGTTCGAGACGCTGGATACCTCCAGCCGTCGGTTGAGGTTTCCGCGTGACCGGGAAGTCATTGTGACCGACACCGTGGGGTTCATCCGCGATCTTCCCAAGGATCTCATGGGAGCCTTTCGGACCACCTTGGAAGAACTCCGGCACGCCGAGGTGCTCCTCCACGTCGTCGATGCCAGCGCCCGGGATCAGGAGGGGCAGGTGCTGGCCGTTGAGGGGATCCTGACCGAGCTGGACCTTAATCGCATTCCGAGGGTCTTAGTATTCAACAAATGCGACCGTCTGCCGACGGAAGAAGCCGAGGCCTTGTGCCGGCGGTACGGGGCTATCGGAGTGTCCGCGCTCTTTCCCCAGTCCCTGGAACCGGTCGTGGAAGGACTGGATCGGGTCCTGTCAGGCTCGCCGGGGGGCTTTCGGTCCGCCGGGGGGGATTGGTCGCACGTGCCGGCCTCGGCCTCCGGGAGCAGCAACGGGGGAGCATCCCAAGGGCCCCTGTGAGTCCCTGACGGGAAGGCGGAACCATGAAGGGGGCTCGGGGAAAGGCGGGGAATCGGCTACGGACCCTCCGTATCCTGAAGGCCCTGGAACGGGCCATACCTTCTCCCCAGGTGGAGTTGGGCCATACCACTCCCTTGGAACTCCTCATGGCCACCATCCTGTCGGCCCAGTGCACCGATAAGCGCGTAAACCAGGTGACCCCCACCGTATTCCGGCGGTACCGGCGGGCGGAGGATTTCGCCGCTGCCGTACCATCCGAGTTGGAGGCCCTCATCAAGTCCACCGGATTTTACAAAAGCAAAGCCCGGAACATGATTGCCTGCGGGCGGGTGTTGGCGGACCGGTTTGGAGGGAAAATCCCGGAGACCATGGAAGACCTGGTGACCTTGCCCGGTGTGGGCCGGAAGACCGCCAACGTCATCTTGGGTGCCTGTTATGGGCAGCCGGCCGTGGTGGTCGATACCCATGTGAAGCGGGTGGCCAATCGGCTCGGATTGGCGTCCAGCCCGGACCCTGAGAAGATCGAGCGGGCGCTTCAGCAATTGATGCCGCCGTCGTTGTGGACTTCGGGCTCTCAACGGCTGTTGCTCCATGGCCGATATGTGTGCCTGGCTCGGGCGCCCCGGTGTGAGCAGTGCGTGGTGTATCCGGACTGCCCCTGGAAAGGGAAGGTCCCGCGATGATTCGCAGCATGACCGGGTTTGGACGTCGGGAAGGTGCCGTGAGCGGGGGTACCCTCGTCGTGGAGGTCCGGTCGGTCAACCACCGGTACAGTGAAATCGTCCTGCGGCTGCCGAAATCGATCTCCCGCTTGGAAGAAGACCTCAAAAAACTGGTCCAGCAGCGATGTCGGAGGGGCCGGGTGGATGTGTCCGTTCTGCTGACGGGCGGGCGAGAGGGAGAAAAGACCCTTCAGCTTGACCGGTCCCTGGCGAGGCAGTACCATCGGCTGCTCCTCGGATTGCAACGGGATCTTCGGTTGAAAGGGGCGGTGGATGTGGGGTTACTCGCGGGATTTCGGGATATTCTGTCCGTCTCCGAACAACCCGCCGAAGACCCCCGAGTGAAACGTACGGTGGTTCGCCTGCTGAAGGGCGCCCTGTCCGACCATGAGACCATGCGGGGGCGGGAGGGGGCGGCGCTCGCCCGGGACATTCAGGCGCATGTGCGGGCGCTTCGCCAGGCTGCCGGCGCCGTTTCGGCCAGAGCCCCAGCCCTGATCCAAGCCCATTTCGAGAGGATGCAGAAAAGAGTGGAGAAGCTGCTTGGAGGGGCGCTTCCGGACGCAAATCGACTGAACCAGGAGCTTGCTGTCTATGCGGATCGCAGCGATATCAGCGAGGA
>JBFFYZ010000093.1:0-7036 GCA_041568895.1 Nitrospiraceae bacterium | reverse complement strand
GGGTTTGGAAAGAAAACGAACCCGGGGGTCACTTGGGTTTGGGGGCGATCACCCCTACATGGAGGAAGAAGCGACCGGCCCGGCGATCCCGCATGTACCGCTGCAAGCTCTCCCGAATCACCGGAAAGGCCAGCTCGTTCCAGGGGATCTGGTCCGGCTGGAATAACTGCACGTCGGAGCTCTCGTGGCCCACGCCGTACTCCTTCGCGTGCAAGGTCCCCCGGAAGACCATGTAGACCTGGTCCACGTGGACCAGGCTGAACACGCCATGGAGACCGGTGATCTCCACGCGGGCCTTGGCCTCCTCCAGGGTCTCCCGGATGGCCGCCTGTTCGACGCTCTCCCCCATCTCCATGAAGCCGGCAGGATAGGTCCACAAGCCGTGCTTCGGCTCGATCGCCCGCCGGCACAGGAGGATTTGCCCTTCCCACTCGGGAATGCAGCCGGCGACGATCTTGGGGTTCTGATAATGAATCGTCTCGCAAGCCGGGCAGACAAACCGATGCAGAGTCTCCCCCGGGGGGATTTTCTGCGTGACCGCGGCGCCGCACCGGCTGCAAAATTTCATGGTTTGGCGTCGGGGATTCCCAAGGCCTCCCACAGGGCGAACGGGGAGGGGTACCGGCCCCGAAGTTCGGTGACGGCATCCTCGAATTGGCCGGGGGACCAGGCCGGGAATTGAGGCAACTGTTGGAGGAGTGTGCGCGAGAATTCCTGAAAGGGGTTCTTGATCATGCAGGCGGTCATGGTCGAGCCACCGTCCCCGAAAAATTGGAAAATCACGTTCTGCTGCACCGCTAGATCCACGAACGGCACCGTGCTCGTGGGCGTGGCGCGGAGATTGACCCACAGGCTGTACAACACCGGGTCCTTGGGCGTCCTGACCCTGAAGGCCATCGCAACGACGAACACCTTTTGCCTCCAGTCTATTCCACGGAATCGCCCGCTCAGACCGGGGGTACGGCCGAAGGCGGTGATCGTCTCCGTCCGGTCACGGATAAACAAGGCGGTCTGGGGTGGTTCTCCCCTCGGCTCGACGCGCACGAGGGCAACTCCGCCCGGTTCGGAAGGGATCATGGCCGGATTGTGTTGAGACGCCATGGGAAGGCGGGGCGCTCCTGAAAGGCCTCACTCATCATTCGTGGTCCTCCGAAGGTGTACCACAAATCCCAGGGAGAGGTCACGCCGAGCCGCGGCAGGCGGCCGTCCCCGATTGTGATTCAGACCGGCCTCTGTTAAGGTTGATCCTCCGTTGAGAATTCTTTCCGTTGAGCGTTCTGAAGGAGACGGGTTGGCATGGCGACTCACGACAAGCAGGTGATTTTTTCGCTGATCGGCGTCGGGCGGGTGCATCCGCCGAAGAAGCAGGTCCTCAAGGATATCTATCTGTCCTTCTATTACGGGGCCAAAATCGGGGTCCTGGGTCTGAACGGCTCAGGCAAAAGCACGCTGTTGCGGATCATCGCCGGGGTGGACAAGGACTATCTCGGCGAGATCACGTTTTCCAAGGGGTATAGCGTCGGCTTGCTCGATCAGGAGCCGCAATTGGAACAGGGCAAGACCGTCAAGGAGGTCGTGGAAGAAGGCCGTCGCGAGGTCATTGACCTGTTACGCGAATTTGAAACGGTCAGCGGCAAGCTGGGCGAGGACCTCCCGCCAGACGAAATGGAAAAGCTGCTGGAAAAGCAGGGGACGTTACAGGAAAAAATCGAAGCGGTGGACGGCTGGAATCTTGAAAATCAGCTCGAGGTGGCGATGGACGCGCTGCGCTGCCCGCCGCCCGACACCAAGGTGGATGTCCTGTCGGGCGGAGAGCGGCGGCGCGTCGCCCTCTGCCGGTTGTTAATCCAGGAACCGGACATCCTGCTGCTCGACGAGCCGACCAACCACCTGGACGCCGAATCGGTTGCCTGGTTGGAGCAGCATCTCCAACAATACGAGGGGACCGTGATCGCGGTGACCCACGACCGGTATTTCCTCGACAACGTGGCCGGCTGGATTCTGGAACTGGACCGTGGACAGGGGATTCCCTTCCAAGGGAACTATTCCTCCTGGCTCGAGCAGAAGCAAGCTCGGCTGGAGCAGGAGGAAAAGGCCGAGTCCAAGCGGCGGACGACGCTGAAGCACGAGTTGGAGTGGATCCGGATGTCGCCCAAGGGCCGGCATGCGAAGGGCAAGGCCCGGATCACCCGCTACGAGCAACTGGCCGGCGAGGAGTCGGAAAAAGCCGCCGGGGAATTGGAAATCTATATCCCGCCAGGCCCTCGCCTGGGCGACATCGTGGTGGAGGCCCAGGCAGTCACCAAGGCCTACGGGGACAAGGTGCTGGTGGACACTTTGACGTTCAGCCTGCCCCGAGGCGGGATCGTCGGCGTCATCGGTCCGAACGGGGCGGGGAAGACCACGCTGTTCCGGATGATCGTCGGGAAGGAAAAGCCGGACTCCGGCACGATCCGCATTGGCGAGACCGTGAAACTCGGCTACGTGGACCAGGAGCGGGCGCTTGACGGCAGCAAGTCCGTCTGGGAGGTGATCAGCGGCGGCAAGGATACCGTAACGCTCGGAAAGCTCGAAGTGAACTCCCGAGCCTATGTCGGGCGGTTCAACTTTTCCGGGACCGACCAGCAGAAAAAGGTGAAGGACCTCTCCGGCGGTGAGCGGAATCGGGTCCACTTGGCCCGCATGCTCAAGGAAGACGCCAATCTGCTGCTTTTGGACGAGCCGACCAACGACCTGGACGTGAACACGTTGCGGGCGCTGGAAGAGGCGCTGGAACATTTTGCCGGCTGCGCGGTCGTCATCAGCCACGACCGGTGGTTTCTGGACCGCATCGCCACGCATATCCTGGCCTTCGAGGGAGACAGCAAGGCCCAGTGGTTCGAAGGGAACTACAGCGAGTACGAAGCCGACCGCAAGAAACGGTTGGGGCACGAGGCGGACCGTCCCCACCGGATCCGCTACCGGAAACTGACACGGGGCTGATGGGTATTGTCTCGAGTACGGAAGGGAATGGATGTGCCAACGTCCATCCGCTTCCACGCCTCCCGCGGCACCCCCTCCTCGGCGCTCTGGAGTGGAAACCTTCTGGTATTCCCTCCGCCGCGGTGTGTCGGTCAGTACCAGCCTTCCTTCTCCAGACGCCGGGTGGGGCCCCGCGGCTCCGGCGAAGTTCGCTCTGGACGTTGGCACTTCCAGGACTTTTTCCCTTAGCAACGATATATTTTTTCACTAACTTAGTCCCGCCATGGCAAACACTTCCATGACCAGCTCTCCCAGCCAAGGCCGCAGGGTGATCAAGGCGATATGACGTTCAATCCACTGACCCTCGTGCTGTACGGGTGGATTATCGCGGCCGTGCTGATGGCCGCCTTGTGGGGCGTCCAGCGCGTCAGGCGGAATGCCGGCATCGTAGACGTCGGGTGGTGCGTCGGGCTGATCCTGTTGGCCTTCTTGTACGCGGTGGCCGCGGTGGGGGACCCTGATCGGCGGATGCTCGTGGCGGCCATGGTCGGGCTCTATGCCGCCCGTCTCGGAGGGTATCTCTTCCAGAATCGAGTTCAGGCTTCGGAGGATGCCCGCTACGAGACCTTGCGCCGGTGGTGGGGCGATCGAGCGCATCTCTACTTTTTCTTTTTTTTTCAGTTTCAAGCGTTGGGGATCGTCGTCTTTTCGTTACCTCTGCTCGTCCTCATGCAGAACCCCCGGCCGACATTCAGCCTATGGGAACTGGTCGGCCTGTTGGTGTGGTTGGGGGCGGTGGTCGGAGAAGGGCTGGCCGACTGGCAGCTGGCTCGGTTCAAATCGGAGCCGGGCAATCGATGGAAGACCTGCCGCGAAGGCCTGTGGCGCTATTCGCGGCATCCCAACTACTTCTTCGAGTGGCTCCATTGGTGCGCGTACGTGCCGATGGGGGTGGGGGTGCCAGGAGGGTGGATCACCCTCCTGAATCCCGCCATCATGTTGGTGTTTCTGCTCTGGGTGTCGGGCATCCCCTGGGCGGAGGCCCAAGCCCTCGCCACCCGCGGCGAGGACTATCGGGCCTACCAGCGCACCACCAGCGCCTTCATTCCGTGGTTCCCCGGTGGAGAAGAACGGTAAATGCGTGTCGTGGTGTCCTAGGATGATCCTTCGCCTCATCCAGGTGTATTATCTCGCCACGCCGGTGTTTTTTCTCGCAGACCTCCTCTTCAACGCGAGTATTCGCGTCTCCTTCATTGAAAGCGCCTCGTTGAGGTACGCCTATTACGGGTTCTGTTTATTCTGCGGGGGGATCTCGTATCTCCGCCCGCCGTTCGCCTCGTTGGTCGGCTTATTCGAAAGCTCGCTCAACATTCTGCTGCTGGTCCTGGGCATCATGGTGCCCATTTATCTGCTGCCCGGGCAGGTGTTGGAGGGTCAACCGGGAGGAGTGTCGTTCACGGGGAGGAGTCTCCTGAACTTTGCGTTGTCCGCCACGATTCTGACCATAAGCTTTCAGTCTCGACTGGCGACCATGAGGACCCCGGTCCAAAGATGAACGGATCATCGCAGCACTTCTTTGCCTCCTGTCCCACGGGACTTGAGGGCCTGCTGGGCGAAGAGCTCCAGACGCTGGGGGCGACGGGGCTTCAAGCGACCCGCGGCGGCGTGGCGTTTACGGGACCCTTCCATCTGTCCTATCGCGTGAATTTGGAAAGCCGCATGGCCAGCCGGGTATTGTGGCGCGTGTTTCGTGGCGGGTACGGGACGGAACGAGACGTTCAAGACGCCGCCTACCGGTTGTCCTGGGCCGATTGGTTCGCGGTCACCAACACGATCAAGGTGAAGGTCAGCGCGCGCAGCTGCCCGCTCAAGAGCCTCGATTTCGTGACGCTGAAGATCAAGGACGCGATCTGTGACAAGTTCCGGGACCAAGCCGGCCGGCGTCCGGTGGTGGAGACCAAGGGTCCGGACATTCGGGTTGAAGCGTTTCTCGATGCCACCCACCTGACTCTCTACGTGGATACGTCCGGGGAAGCGCTATTTAAGCGCGGGTACCGCAAAAGCGGGGGGGAGGCGCCGCTCAGGGAAAATTTAGCGGCCGGCCTCGTTCGGCTCTCCGGGTGGACGCCCGACCAGCCTCTGCTCGATCCCATGTGCGGCGGGGGCACGATCCTAATCGAAGCTGCCCATCTGGCTCGAAAGATCCCGCCCGGCCTGGGGCGACGGTTTGCCTTTGAGAAGTTGAGTTGGTTCAATCAGGATGCCTGGCAAGGGGTCTGTGAGGCAGCCCGAGCCAACCAGCGGCCGGACCTCCCGGTTCAGATTTTCGGGAGCGACCTGTTCGGCGCTGCGCTGCAGGGGGCGCGGGAAAATCTGGCCGCGGCCGGACTGGCGGAGGTCGTACCCCTCAAACAGGTGGACCTCTTGTCGCTTACTCCACCGGCTCCGGAAGGGATTCTCCTGACCAATCCACCCTATGGGGTCCGGATGGGAGCGGAGGCGGACCTCGCGGAGTTGTATCCGCGTCTGGGGACGGTCCTGAAACAGCGCTTCGCCGGCTGGCGGGCGTACATCTTCACGGCCGAGCTGCGCCTCCCCGGCTTGATCCGGTTGGCTGAATCCCGCCGTACGCCCCTGTTCAACGGCGCGCTGGAATGCCGCCTGTTCGAGTTTAAAATGGTGGCCGGCAGCATGCGCCGAACCAAATCGCCTCTGGCCTAGGCCGGTGTGCCGGGTGGAGCCACCCCGGCTGCGTCTTCGGAAAGCTGGATGTCGGCGAAAACGAAGCCGTCCCGGGAGATAACCTTTCCGGGAAGGATGGCAAGTGGGCGGGTGAACATGGGGCCCTCATAGGCGAAGGTGTGGAACTCACCCCGCTCGCCGCAGGGGTCGACTTTCGCGGGAAGGTCGTTGAGAAATTGATGGTTATACGTGCGCCCCGCGAAGGAGGGGTCAAGCTGTTTCGGGTCCACGCAGGTGACATGGGCTCGGAGGCCGGCCCCGACCATCTCCCGAGCCAACCGCCGAGTGTCCTGGCCCCAAAGCGGAAAGAGCGGCTGGATGCCGGTGCCCGCGAGGCGTTCCTCCCTATACCGGCGCACGTCTTCGAGGAAAAGATCCCCGAACGCGACCTGCGAGATGCCGTTGGTCCGCGCATGGGCCAAGGCCTCGGCCATGGCCTGTTCATAGACCTCGTTCGGGCAGGGATGTGGAATGAAGACCTTGATGAGCGGGAGGCCGGCCGCGGCGGCCTGGGCCTCGAGCAGCGTTTCCCGCACGGCATGCATGGCCACGCGCCCGGCCTCTCGGTTCAGGGTGGTGAGGAGACCCACGACCTCGACCGCGCCTTCTTGACGCAGCCAGTACAGGGTCCAGGCACTGTCCTTGCCGCTGGACCAAGAAAGGAGGGTTGTCGGTCGTGGCATGAGCGGAGCCCTTGCTGGTGATCCTCGACGATGCGGTCAGGCAGAGGGTACAGAGGCTGAGAATCGGGGTCAAGATTCTTTCCGAGCGGGTGGTCATCCAGGTTTCCCCGCTCTGTTTTCTGAAACCTTCCTCGCTGTACAATCTTGGGACTTTATTCTCCCACCGACTGCAATCCTTCTGAAGGGGCTTTCATGCGACTGGAACGATTGGGCGGATTGAAGGCGCGTCTCACGGGCGGGACCGACGGCCGAGGAGGGGGCGAGGGGCCGATCGTCGTGTTGCTCCATGGATTCGGTGCGCCCGGCGACGACATGGTGCCGATCGGGCAGGTCCTGGACGCGCCACGGGCGACCCGGTATGTTTTCCCGGAGGCCCCGCTGGCCTTCGACATGGGGTTTCTGGAATCCCATGCCTGGTGGATGATCGACATGGAACAAATGGCCCTCGACATTGCGAAGGGCAAATTACGGGAGATCTCTTCACGGGTCCCGCAGGGCCTGGCGGAGGCGCGCGCTCGGGTGGTGGCGTTGTTGGAGGACGTGGAGCGCCGGCTGGCGGCCAAACCAGAGCAGATCGTGCTGGGAGGGTTCTCGCAAGGCGCCATGCTTTCCTGCGACGTGGCGCTTCGTACCGACCGGGTCCTCGCCGG
>JBFFYZ010000092.1:0-7086 GCA_041568895.1 Nitrospiraceae bacterium | reverse complement strand
GCCAACGAGATCAAACTCAAAAAAGTCCTGGGGGTGACCGAGCTGGATATGGCGGACCCGGAGACGGTCATGAAAGTGACCGGCGCGCCGGTGGGCTTCGCTGGCCCCATCGGGCTCAAGTCGATCCGGATCATCGCCGACCACGCGGTCAAAGCGCTCCGGAACGTGGTGGTCGGCGCCAACAAGGCCGATACCCATTGGGTGGACGCCAACATGGACCGGGATTTCAAGGTCGAGCTCTTTGCGGATCTCCGCAACGCCCGAGCCGGAGATCCCTCCCCCCGAGGCGGCACGCCTCTCCAGGTGGCGCGCGGCATCGAGGTCGGCCACGTATTCATGCTGGGCACCAAATACAGCCAGGCCATGCGCACCACATTCCTGGACCCCCAGGGCAAGGAGTGCCTGGCCGTCATGGGTTGCTACGGGATCGGGGTCGGGAGGACGGCGGCCGCGGCGATCGAACAGAATCATGACGCCAAAGGGATTATCTGGCCTCTTCCCATTGCCCCCTTCCACCTGCATCTACTCCCCCTCAGCCAATCGGCCAAGGTCGCAGAGACCGCCGAGAATCTGTACCGGGCCCTTCAGGAAGGCGGAATCGAGGTGTTATGGGACGACCGGGACGAGCGCGCCGGGGTCAAATTCAACGATGCCGATCTGATCGGGGCCACCTATCAGCTGGTCATCGGGGAAAAGGCCCTGGCCCAGGGCCTGGTCGAGATCAAGGAACGGAAGACCGGTCAGGTCACCAAAATGCCCCCGGCCGAGGTCCTGGGCTTCGCCAAGAAAGCCCTCGCTCAGGGCACCTAGTTAAACCTTGTAACTTTTTCCAAAACCCTAGTGTTTCTGCCCCCTTCACAGCTGGTCCGGGAACTCCAGACGCTTGCCAATCGGCCCCTCCAATGGTATGTTCTTCTCCTATGGTAGAAGGGCGAGATTGGCCTTTTTATAGGGATATTCCGGTATTCCAGCGGTTCGCCCCCCCCTCACCTCTCCAACAGCGACGGATGTCCGCCCGAGGGGATCTGTCGGGGCCATTGTGACCCGGAAGGAATCCTGCCCCCTGGCCTGCCTTAGGCCCTAGAGGGGACCGCTCTGCGAGTGGACGTCAGGAGGAACCATGGAGACCAAGGTCCTACCGGATAACCTACAAGAACTCCAACAAAAGGTCGCGTATGCGGAGGAGGTCAAACGGATCACGATCCAGATTTATGCCGCCCGCGATCTCGATCAAATTCTCCTCGACCTGAGCAACGAAATTCTCGGCCTGTTCGACGCAGAAGGGCTCACCCTCTACGCGATGGACTCGGAAAAGAAGGAAATCTTTTCCAAGGTTCCCGGCATGGACTCGGTCGAGGAAGTGCGGGTGCCCATCAGCGAACAGAGCCTGGCGGGCTTTTCAGCCAAGTACCTGCGTCCCATCAACATCAGCAACGCCTACGATCCGAAAGAACTCGCGACCATCAATCCGGCCCTCACCCACGACACCTCCTGGGACAAAAAGACCGGCTTCAAGACCAAGCAGGTCCTTGCCTACCCCATCCTGGCCGAAAATAAATACCTGATGGGGGTCATCCAGCTCCTGAACAAAAAGAGCGGGGGCCGGTTTACCAAAAAGGACGAAGAGTCGGTCGCGGAAATCGCCAAATGTCTGGGTATTGCGTTCCACAACCTCCGCAAAATCTCCAAGCGCACCCCGACCAAATTTGATTACCTGATCGCCAACGGCCGGATCACCCAGGCCGAGTTGGACGAAGCCATCGCCGAATCACGAAAAGGCACCACGGACATCGAAACGCTGCTGATCGAGCGGTACAAAGTTCCCCGGGCCGACCTCGGCAAGTCTTTGAGCAACTTCTACAAGGTCCCCCACGTCGAGTACAGCGAGCGGATCGTGCTTGACCAGGAACTGCTCAAGACCCTGAACATGGATTATTTGAAAAAGAACCACTGGATCCCCCTCCGGCAGGAACGGAACGTCATCGAAATCCTGACCGACGATCCCAATGACCTGGACAAGGTCCAGGACATCAAACGGACCTTCCCGGGGAAAACGTTGAAGTTCTCGGTCGGACTGCGACGGGACGTCAATCAGTTCTTGTCGGCCTCGGGGGGCCAGAGCGATTCCCTGGCCGGCAAGGCCTCCATCTCGGACATTCTGGGCGAGTTGGTCAGCGAGGCGCAGGTCGAATCGGAGGATGCCGGCGGTGGCGGCGTGGACGAGAACGACAGCGCGATCGTCCGCCTCGCCAACCAAATCATCGCGGAAGCCTATCGCATGGGCACCTCTGATATTCACATCGAGCCCTACTCCGAAAAACGCGAAACGGTGGTCCGGTTCCGTGTTGACGGGAGCTGCTTCGAATACATGAAGATTCCGCCCAGCTATCGGCGCGCCATCGTGTCCCGTCTCAAGATCATGGCGAACCTCGACATCGCCGAACGCCGGAAGCCACAAGACGGCAAAATCAAATTCCGGATCGGCGCCAACGAGATCGAGCTTCGTGTCGCCACCGTGCCGACCGCTGGGGCCAACGAAGACGTGGTCATGCGTATCCTGGCGGCCAGCGAGCCGCTCCCGCTGGACAAGATGGGCTTTTCCGAGCGGAACCTCCGGGAGCTGATCAAGATCGCCGAGAAGCCCTACGGCATTATTCTCTGCGTGGGGCCCACCGGGTCAGGTAAAACGACTACTCTCCACTCGGTCCTGGGGCACATCAACCGGCCGGAGCGGAAAATCTGGACCGCCGAGGATCCGGTCGAAATCACGCAATACGGCCTGCGTCAGGTCCAGGTGCATCCCAAGATCGGGTTCACCTTCGCCATCGCGATGCGCGCCTTTCTCCGTGCCGACCCCGATGTCATCATGGTCGGTGAGATGCGCGATAAGGAAACGGCTGAAATCGGCATCGAAGCGTCCCTCACCGGCCACTTGGTGTTCAGCACCCTACACACCAACAGTGCGGTGGAGACCGTCACCCGGCTGTTGGACATGGGCTGCGATCCCTTCAGTTTCGCCGATGCCATGCTCGGCGTGCTGGCCCAGCGTCTCTGCAAGCGGATTTGCAAGGATTGCAAGGAAGAATACCGTGGGTCGAAGGAAGAATACGACGAGCTGGCGTACGGCTACGGGGAGGAACACTGGGACAAGCTGGGGATCAAACACGACAACAACTTCAAGCTCTACCGCGGGAAAGGCTGCGAGACCTGCAATAAATCAGGGTTCAAGGGCCGGCTGGGCTTGCACGAGCTGCTCATTGGTTCGGATCCCCTGAAGAAGCTCATTCAGGGCAAGGCCAAGACGGAAGAGCTCCTGAAGGCCGCCCTGTCCGAGGGCATGACCACCCTGGTCCAGGACGGAGTCCAGAAGGTCCTCGCAGGCAATACCACTTTCAAACAGGTCAAAGCGGTGGCCATCAAATAAGCTGCGGCCGGCGCCTATTTCTTCAGCACAACTCCGCCGACCTATCCGCGGGGCCTCGGCGTTCAGAGGCCTCGCCGGTAGGTATCGAAGCGATCCTGAACCACCACTCCCGTCGTCTTCCACTCCCGCTCCTGCCCCTCTTGTTGCAGGGCGTCAATCCGATCTGAAAAGTTGGGATGGGTTTTGAAAAAGGCCTGGTCGTCGCCCTTGAGCGTGCGAAGCCGTTGCAGCAGTCCGAGGTAGGCCGTGGGGTCATAGCCGACCCTCCGGGCGAAGACCGTCCCGAGAATATCCGCTTCGGTCTCCTTGTCCCGATCCAGGCCCTCGTCCAGCAATTTCTTGACCGCCCCATCAATCACACCCTGGAACGCCGCCGGGTCCTGATCGGCATAAGCCAACCCCGCCTGGGCGACCCCACTCAGCGCCTTGTTCCGCTGGATGACCTCCAGAATATGTTTTTGGGTGACGTGGGCAATCTCGTGCCCCAGGACCGCGGCGAGTTCCGCCTCATTCTGGATGTGCGCGAGCAACCCCTTCGTAACGAACACATAGCCGGCCGGCGCTGCAAAGGCGTTGATCGAGTCATGGTTCAGGACCGCGAAATAGTAGGGAATCTCCGGCCGGTCGCAGGTCAAAGCCACGGAACCACCGACCAAATTGACGTACCGCGTTAAGGCTGGGGCCTCGATCACCCCTCCATACCGGGCCACCACCTGAAGCGAGATGGCCGCCCCGATACTCTGTTCTTCCTCATAGCCGATGGGCAACAGCCCACGCATGAGGGTCCCGCCGCCCTGGATCATGTGAGCCACCTGCTCATTGCCGGTGCTTCTCGCCACGGTTTCCGCGGCCTGTTGAAGGCGGGCACATCCGTTCCAAACCGTAAGGACCGCCAGGAGCACCATGAGCCGACAGACCGAGTGGACCACCTTATTGAGCATATTCGCCAAGCCTCCCTTCTCTCAGGAACTGCTCGATCTCTTGGTCGGGAATCTGATAACCCGTCATCCGATCGACTTCATCCCGATGTTGCTGGGTGATGCCGACCCGATCGGCATAGGCTTTGGACGTCTTATCCAGTCCTCTCGCGCCGGCCGAGGCCGTGACCGCCGAAGCCTCCCCTTCCCGAAGACTTTTTCCCATCGCTTCAAGGAGCGAGTTTCCGCCACCTTCGGGTTTGGTCGAGGTGACCTTGGTCCGGTAGATCCATCCGGTTTTACCTCCCTCGGTCCGGACTTCCAGCCAATCCCCCTCTTTCTTGAGGAGGGTCAAATCCTGCCCGTGCTGGAGACGGGTCACGACCGGATCCAGAGAGGTCTTCCCGGCCCTGAGGACCGCCGATCGCCCCTGAACATACAGGGTTTCAGCCGCCGCCACCGTCACGCCCAAAACGAGCACCCAGAGCAAGGTCATATGGTAAAGAAATCGTCGCTGACGTCGGGTCACGAGCGCCTCCCTTCCTCTACTTATTTACTTTGCAGATCATAGACGCCGTTCCAGCTTGGCGGCGGCGGGGACCGCAGAAAGGCCTCCACCCGTTCCCGATAGACCCGGGACGGTCCGTCCTGGGGATCCACCCCCAGCGCCGCTTCGAAGGCTCGCTTAGCAGCCTGAAAATCCCGTCGCTTGTAGGCAATCAGGCCCTCCTGATACCGCTCGATCAACTGCCGTTGCCGAACCTCCAACCCTCCCCGTCGTCCGAGCAACTCATAGACAGCCACCGGTTCTTCCTTCCCTTTGACACGCAGCAGATCAATTTCCCGGGCCTCGATCCCTTCCTTGGCCTGGTCATAGGTCTGGGGCCCCAGTAAAATCAGAGTCCCGTAGTATTTGTTGGCCCCTTCCAACCGCGAGGCCAGATTGACGCTGTCACCCATCGCCGTATATTCCATGCGTGCCTGGGAGCCCATGTAGCCGACCACCAGGGGACCTGAATTGATCCCGATCCTGGTCACGAGGTCGGGATAGCCTTGCCGTCGCCCCTCTTCCCGTAATTCCGCCAGCGCCGCCTGGCAATCGAGAGCCGCATAGCAGGCGAGGGTCGCATGGGCGGGGTCGCCAGCCGGCGCCCCAAAGATCGCCATGATGCCGTCCCCCAGGTATTTGTTGACGTTGCCGCGATGCCGGAGGATGACGCCGGCCATTGCCGACAGGTAGCGATTGATGAGCTCGACCAGCCTCTGCGGGGGGAGTTTTTCCGAAAGGGTGGTGAAGCCGGCCACGTCGGTAAATAGCACGCTCAACACCCGGGTCTCCCCGCCCAGCTCAATCCGCTCGGGATCCCGCAAAATTTCCTGAACCACTTCCGGCGCCATGAACCGGTCGAACACGGCTCGAAGCTGCCGCCGCTTCCGGCCTTCCGTGAAATATTCGAGCGTGGCCGCGGTCGTAAAGGTCAACAGGGCTGCCCCCGTCGGAAGCGCCAGTTCCATCCAGAGCCCATGGCTGGTGAAGGCATGGACAACCAGGCCGTAGTAAGCCAGCACCACCCCGATAGCGAGCCCCACTTTCAGGAGCGGGCGCCGACTCAAGATAAAGGCCGAGGCCGTCGACAGGCAGAGAAGGAGCGTCCCCAGGACAAACGCCCACGAGGAGGCAGGCCGCATGTATCGGTTTCTGAGCATGTTGTCCAAGGCCGTCATATGAATCAGCACGCCCGCCGTAAAGGGTGAGAGGGGGGTAACCTTAAGATCATAGGTCCCAGCTGCGGTGGCGCCCACGAAGACGATTTTGTCTTTGAACAGGCCGGGCTCCAGCAACGGTCGGACGCCCCGTTGCTGTTGCACAAAGGATTGGAGGACGGCCCCCGCCGAGTAGGCCGGATAGGTGCGGTCCTGGAGCGACCCATGCCAGTCCAGCAACAGCTGGCCCTCGGCCGTGAGGGGAATGGTGGCCGTTCCAAGCTGTAAAGACCGCCGCCCCAAGGCCGCCGGCCCCCCACCTAACACCAAGCGGGCGGTGGTCACGGCAATCTGAGAGAAGGCGCCCTTTTCCGCGCGCGCCAACGGGAAAATCCTTCGCATGGTCCCATCGGGATCTGGACTCAGATCGATGTACCCCAAACCCTTTGCAGCCCGGGCCAGCTCGAAATAGGGCAGTTTGCCACCTTCGTGCCGGGGAAGCCTCCCGCTCGCCGCCTCGGACTGGACCTCAAGCGGAACCAGCGCATTGGGAAAGGATCCGGGTGAGGAGCCACTAGAGGGCGCATCTAAAAGATAGGGTAACACCACGTTCCCGGCCGCTCGAACTTCCTGCACAAAGACCTCATCGAATTCCGGTCCTGCCTCATCGGGCTCCAGGAACAAAATGTCGAAGACCACGGCCTTGGCCCCGGCTTCTTTGAGGTACCGGACCAGATACCCGTACCGATCCCGGGGCCAGGGCCAGCGACCGAAGGCCTCCAAACTGACCTCATCCACCGCCACCAGGACAATGCCCTGCCCGGCTTTGGTTGGATCGGCATAGCGCTGAAAGCGGTGGTCCAGGGTCTTGAGCTCAACGCTGGTGGTCCAGCCAAAATGGTGGACCAGCAGAGCGGCCAGCCACACAGCCACCGCGACGGTCGCTACGGTGAGGGCTTTGGTCGGGATTGTGGGAAGGGACATGCTGGGTCCTGAAACATGCCTAAGGGAAGATCGCAAACCCGCGAATTTCCATTAGTT
>JBFFYZ010000091.1:0-7137 GCA_041568895.1 Nitrospiraceae bacterium | reverse complement strand
GGCCGTCCGGTCACTATCATTCCGCTCCTCGAACTCCAGCAGTAACGTTCGTGCCCGCCGGTTTCTTCCTCCCTCGGTCTGTGTTTCTCGATCATCATCTTTCGGGGCTGCCGGTCCTCTGGAAAGGGGAGTCCCAAAACCCACGGGGAGCCCGTATAATGAAGGTATGGAATGGAGCTTGTGGGTCATGAACGCCGGAATGCACCTCGACCGGAGGGCTGTGAGAACGAAGGGGATCCTCATCGTGGCCGCGCTGGGCTTGTGGCTGCTCCCCGATTCGGTGTGGCCTGCGGATCCGGGGGCCCTGCTTGCCGAGGCCCGCAGCGCTTTTGATCGTGGACAATATGACCGGGCCCTCGAGCTGGTGGACTCCCTGACCCAGCGGGAGGCGGCTCCGCTTGAAGCCCGGCGCCTCAAGGTGAACGCCCTTTTAAAGCTGAATCGGCCCGCAGACGCGCTCACCGAATATGACCGGGTGCAGGCCAAGCTCGGCCGCGAGGAGCCGGCCCTTCTGCGGGAGGTCGCCAAGGGTTTCATTATTCCCCTCCTAAAGGATATGCGGGAGCAGATGCGGGGAGCCTCCTACACGGCCTTGAAAGCGTTGGAGTCCGAGGACACGGTTCCCTATTTCGAAGACGGACTCAGCGATGGCTCGGGGCTGGTCCGCGCCTTGGCGGTGGAAGGGCTGGGCCGCCTGCCGGCGGGTCGGAAATCTCCTCGCCTGCGAAAGGCGTTGGAAGACCAGGCGGGCATGGTCCGGGTCGCGGCGTTGAGAGCCTTGGGACGGTCGGGAGACCGAACCGTCCTTCCGCTTGTGGAAAAGGCCCTCCAGGATGACCACGCGAGCGTTCGGGTGGCGGCGGCCGGAGCGTTGGTCCAGTTGGGTCGGGCCGAACTCTGGACCCGTGTGGAGCAGGCCGCGCACGCGGCTCATCCGGAGGAACGGGCGGCGGGGCTGCGCCTCCTGGGAGACCTTCAGGATAAACGAGCGCTCCCCATTCTTCGGGAGGCGCTGACGCACGCCCAACCTTCCGTCCGGGGCGCCGCCGCGGCCGCACTGGGGGATCTCGGGATTCCTGACGGATGGTCCGATTTGGCGGCGGTGCTGGACGATCCGATTCCAGCGGTGCGCATCACCGCAGCGGTCAGCCTCGGGGAGCTTCAAGTCAACCAGGCCGTTCCTGCGTTGCAGAAGCTCTTGAACGATCCGAACCCCATCGTCCGCGGAGCGGCCTGCTCCGCCCTCCTGCGGTTGGGCCGGCCCTATCAGGAAGTCGGAGCTGTTATCCGCGGGCTGGCCCAGGATACCGATCCGGGAATCCGGGCCTTTGCCGCAAGAGCGTTGGGTAAGAGCCAGGGCCAGCAGGTACCGGAAGCAGTCAAGCAGTTGCACCTGCTGTTGAGCGATCCGCTGCCTCGGCCCCGCATCGCGGCGGCTCGGTCCCTCGGGCAAGTAGAAGGCGGGGAAGTGGTGGCCATTTTGAAAGCCGCCCTTCGGGACCAGGATGAGGCGGTCAAGGCCACCGCGGGAGGGGCCCTGGGGCAAATCCTGTCCGATCGGGGAAAGCGGCCCTAAGTCGTTAGAAAATAAACTTTTTTATTTCTCAGGTTTGGCCTTGACAGTATTTTAGGAATTCTGCCAGAATAAAATGTCTATTACCTTCAAGGACGGATCTCCGCACGGACGAACCCGAAGAACGGGCATCCTTCAGTACCTTGAAAGTCCATCCTCGCAATTTGGAGTCAATCGCCGGCGACCAACGCGCGGCGGTCTGATCAAATCACAAAGGGAGGCGGTGTCATGAAGAAGGGTATGCTTTTCACAATGTTGGTGTTAGCGGCGGCTGCGTTTCTCGCAGCGCCCCTGACCTCCTACGCAGGGGGTACCATTACCGGGAAGGTGACATACACCGGGCAGGCCGAGGAGAAGGAATTCCTCTTCTCGAAGTTTCCCAACCCGAAGTTCTGCCCCAAGATCGCGGAGTCCAAGCCGGATGTGGTCCATGGCGAGAAGCGGCTCTTGAAGACGGTTGAGGTCGGCAAGGACGGGTCCTTGAAGGCGGCCGTCGTGTCCGTCCGGGACATCGAGGACAAGGGCTTTATGGACGGGTACAAGGGGACCGACGTGATCAGTAAGTTCTGCGAATTCCTCCCCTACACCGGAATCGTGGTCAACAAGAAGAACTTCCACGTCGAGAACACGGACAACGATCCGGATGATCCCAAGTCGGTGAAGGGCGTGCTGCATAACCCGCACTCCTTCGAGATTCTGGGCCCCAAGTCCCTCACCGTCTTCAACATCGCGTTGGCCGAGAAGGGCTCCACGCTGGACAAAATGGTGAAGATGCGCTTTGAGGACAAGGGCTCCATTTTCCGGCTGCAGTGCGACCAGCATGAGTTCATGCAGTCGTTCTTCCTCCCGGTGAAGAACGCCTATTACACCGTGGTGAAGGATGACGGTACCTTCGAGATCAAGAACGTTCCGGCCGGCAAGCACAAGGTCATGGCCTGGCACCCCTTCGCGGGCGAGATCGAAGCCGACGTGGACGTGAAGGACGGCGCGACCGTGACCGCGAATTTCCAGATCAAGAAATAAGTCCTCGCCAGAAAGGCCGATTTCTGGCTGTGTATTGACGGGCAGTGGCCTTGGGGTCACTGCCCGTTTCCTTTTCCCGATCCCCTGCCTTCTGCTCCCCTCGCGGCTTGCCTTTGGACCGGCCTTCTCGGTAAGATGCCTTTCTTTGAAGGGCTGGATTCCTCCGGAAGTCTCTGATTCATCAGGGGAGTCGGGTGCCGCGCCAACTGAGCCTCGCCGAAATATTCCAGTTAGGCTATTACTGGGAAACCAAGATCCTCCTGACCGCCGTCAAATTGGATCTGTTCTCGGCCCTTGACGGAAAAAACTGTACGGCGGGGGACGTCGCTCGGCGGATCGGGGCGGACGAGCGTGCCTTAACATTGGTGATGAACGCCTTGGTGGCCATGGGGGTGTTGACCAAAGAAGGGGACCGCTTCGCCAACACGGAGGTCGCCGGGTCCTACCTTGTCCGGTCGGCCCCCGGGTACGTGGGGCATCTCCTTGTTCTCCACGATGCCGAGTGGTCCAATTGGGGAAAGCTGGAAGACACCCTCCGGACCGGAGTCTCCCCGGTGAGCCGCCACGTATTTGAAACAGATCCTATGCTCGGCGGAAACGTCCTCGCCGTGCTGGACCGGATCGGCCAGCAAAGCGGGCCGGGCTTGGCCAAGCGCCTGGACTTGAGCGACGTTCGGCGGGTCCTGGACCTCGGGGGAGGCCTTGGGACCAATGCCATCGCGTTCTGCCGGACCTATCCCCATCTGCAGGCCACCGTGTTTGACCTGCCCCAGACCCTGACCTTGGCGGAACGCGCGATCAAGGACGCCGGACTGGAGGGGCGCATTGCCTTGCTGCCGGGAAATTTCAATGTGGATGCCTTGGGCGGCCCCTATGACCTCATTTTGATGTCGGACATTCTTCACTATCAGGGTCCCGAGGCCAATGCCGCCCTGGTGCGGAAATGTTGGACCCACCTTGGGGAGGGAGGCCGGCTGGTGATCAAGGACCGTTTCCTCGATAAGTCCGGCACCGGTCCCGCGTGGGTGACCGCCTTCGCGGTCCACATCATGGTGAACACGGAGCAGGGACGCTGCTACACCGTGGCCGAAGCCTCCGGCTGGCTTGAGGAGGCGGGGTTTGAGGCGGTGACGGAACTCGAGCCCCAGGCTCTCATCCAGGGATCCAAACCAGGCGGACAGCGATAGTCTCATGCACGAATGGCTCAAGCAGCCCGGCTTCTTCGGGACCCACGCCACCATCGGCGCCGATATCAGCCAGACCATGGCCACGCTGTTTACGGCCCTGTTCATCATCGGCTGGTTTCAGGCCAAACGGCAGAAGGCCGACGGCCATCACTGGTTGATGCTGGGCGGGATGATCGCGATGCTCGCGTTCTTCACCAGCTACTACCTGTTCCGGCAGCTCGGGGTCCTGGCCTTCGAGGGAAAGGAAGGCTTCGGCGGGTCCCAGGCTCTGTATGACAAGGTGTTCATTCCGCTCCTGACCTTCCACATCATCCTCGTGGTCATCGGGTTGATCATGGCCATTTACATGATCGTCCTGGGATTTCGGGCGCAGACGCGGGAGCAGGGGAAGCGGATTTTGAAAAACGCGCTGCTCCAGACCTCAGGGAAAAAATTGGGCATGATCCTTGGGAGCATCACGGCCGTGGTCCTGCTGCTGTTTCTGCTCCGGATTGCCTCTGCAGGCTTTTCCGCGCGCAAGCTGATGGTCTACCTCGGATTGCTGGCGCTGGTCGGGATCGTCTTTGCCATCGAGGTCGGCATCCAAAAAATTTGGCCCAACGGGGAACAGCGCCACCGCGCACTGGGCCGGTTCACCATGTACATCTACGTGATCTTGTTTGTCACCGGCAGCGTGACCTACACCATGCTGTATATTTTGTATCCGGGAAAAATCGGGTGACCTCGCGCAGGACTGAGGACTGACTCATGCTGGTCTGCGGCTGTGGCAGATGGATGCATGCCTCCGGCGTGGAAGAACGCCTGGATTCGTCGGGCGAGGAAGTCTTGTTCGTGCGGTCGGAATGCCTCGGATGCGGTCTCCAGGTCGGTGTGGAGGAGAAGCCGGCGGTCGCCAGTTCACTCGTGGATCGGTTGCTCTGGTCCGACGAGGCTCGGCATCGGTTGGAACGCCTGCCTCCCTACGTGGAAGCCCTTGTCCGTCCCGCCGTCGAAGATTACCTCACAGCCAAGGGCCAGCGCGTCGTCACGGAGCAAGGCCTGGCCGAGGCCCGACGGGGGGGAGCGGTCGAGTGGGAGCCGGAAGCCGAGCAACGGCTCCACAATATCCCCGGCCCGGTGCGGGCGATGGCGAAAATGGAATTGGAGCGGACCGCCGGCGAGCGGGGATACACGCAGGTGACGGTGGCCTTGATGGAGGAGGTCAAGGCCCGGTATTTTGGCCTGGCGGACAGGCAATGATGAATGATGAACGCTGAATGATGAACGGCAGAGTTGAATGGGGCCGGCTTTTGGCCTCACTTCATCGTTCAGCATTCATCGTTCATACTTGAGGTCGTATGTTGCATAGGCTGGCCTTGCGGGTGTTGCCCCGGTTGACCCTGGCGGTCACCGAGGCGGAGGTGCGGAAACGGAAACGCCTGGTGATGCTGGTTCCCGGGCTGGTGGCGTTCGGGCTTTACCGGGCGCTCAAACCGGTCCTTTCCTTTTCCGAGCCGGTGACGCTGCTCCTGTTCAGCGGCCTCATGTCCGCCGCGACCGCTGTGGTGGTCTACCGGTTCGGACGCCGAGCGGCCTTCTCCACGCTTGGAAGGGAAGATGGTCTTCGGTTGCTCTCCTGGCTGGCCTTGTGGGTCGGATTTACCTACGGGGTCCAGTTATCCTTGATGGTCCTGGCCCTGCTAAAAGTAGTGGTGCGATACGACTATCTGGCCCATCCGGAAGGGCCCGCGATGATGGCGATCATCATTGCCTGCACCTCGGTGGCGCGGGATGCCTTTGAGATCGGGCATGTCAGGCGCCTTCAGCGAGACGGGGAGCCGGTCCTCACGTTCCCCGACGGGGCCCCCCTCCGGGCCCTTTTGCGGGACCGGACCGGGCTGCTGCTTCAGCAGACCTCGCTCGCGGCCCTGGTGGCCGTGGGACTGACCCTGGTCGTGGGGTGGGCCGGCGAGATGGGCCGCACCCACCTGGTGCAATTGGTGACGGTCAGCCTGCTGGGCGGAGGTCTGGCCTTGTGGGCTTACCTGGCCGGAACCCAGCGACCCGGTGGATGGCGGGCTCTCTGGAGCCAGACGCACTGGTCCGAATTGTTCCGGTTCTGGTGGTGGCCGGGGCTGGCCTTTGCCGCCACCTATTACCTCGTGCTCGTGGGGCTGGTGACGTTCCTGTTCCGACAGGAGGAGGAAACCCACGCGGTGGTCCAAGGACTCATGGCCGGGACCGTCGCGGGAATGATGACCCTGTACGGCTATTACCTGGGGTATCGGCGTGGAATTGAAGACCAGATTCAACAGACGGTGCCGGCGTCCCTGATGCGCTGTCCGTTCGTCATGGGGATTTTGTCCAAGGGAAAAACTCCGTCCGCGGAGCAGGTGATTGCCCAGTCCGGGGTGCTCGCGGGTGACTCGGGGCGACGGGGGTGAGGCAGGCTTGATGATGGGCTGGTCAGCTGGTGAGATGAGACGAGCCACACTCGGGATCGGCCTTGGATTGGTCGGCCTGATCCTGCTCTGCGGGGTCGGGGGGTTGGTTGCGGCATCCGGAGCCGCGCTTGGGCCCGACCAGGGACTCCGGGAGGCGGCCCAGGCAGACTCTGAGAAAGACATTTATTATCAGACCCAGGGCCAACCCACAGGCCCTCCGGCTCCCGCCAAGGACACCACCGTCTATCCTCGCTATGGGTCGTTGGATAACCGGGTCCTGGTGTGGTTCGTGACCCAGCAGCACACCTACTTCGGCGGATTCGTCCTGGCGCTGCCCATCTTCTGTGTGATCCTCGAACTGTTCGGGCTGCTGTCGCGGGATCGCACGGCGGCCGCCCGCTACGATGGGTTGGCCAGAGACATCCTCAAGGTTTCCCTCTTGGCCTTTTCCATCACCGCCGTGGTGGGCTCGCTCATGCTGGCCATGTTCATTGCCTTATACCCCAGCTTCATGGGGTACATGGGCGGGACCTTCAAATCCATGATGCCCCTCTACGCCCTCGTGTTTCTGGGTGAATCCCTGTTCCTCATTACCTACTATTACAGTTGGGGTCGCATGAAGGAGGCGGGGCTCAAATGGCTTCACGCCGCCATCGGGGTCGGGGTCAACGTACTCGGGGTTCTTCTCCTGATTCTGGCCAACTCCTGGGCCGCTTTCATGATGTCCCCGGCCGGCGTGGATGCGCAGGGCCGGTACCTGGGGAACATGTGGCACCTCTTGAATTCCGCCCTCTGGAACCCCCTCAACGTACACCGATTCCTGGCCGACATCATGTCGGGAGGCGCGGTGGTGCTGGCCTATGCCTCCTATCGGTTCTTGACCAGCAAATCGTCGGAGGAGCGTGCCTACTACGACTGGGTCGGCTATATC
>JBFFYZ010000090.1:0-7171 GCA_041568895.1 Nitrospiraceae bacterium | reverse complement strand
GGTCCTGTCGACCAAGGTGGGGATCGTCCCCAAGGGCATCTACGAGTACGGCTTCCTCAATACTTCCTTCCTGCTCGGTTGAGCCCTGTCTTGGGAGCCGGGTTCATCCCCGCCGGCTTCTCCTCGCCGGAACGATTAATCCTATTGGGATCATGGCGACCCTGCTCGCTGCGGCGAGGGCCGTCGTACAGTTCCCCGCCTGACTCCTGCCCGCCGATGCGAGCCTATCCGCTACGGCCCGGACTGTGTCAGTTCGTCGGCGAGGGTCTGGGCCTTGTCGGCCAGGGTGTTGGCTCTCAATAGGTCTTTGTGGGACAGGGCCAATTTGGCTTTGGCGAGAAAGCTTTGAATGGTGAGAAACAGGTCCTGCTGGGCGCCGTTGAGCCGGGTCTGATCCAGCAGGAGAAGGGTCCGCTCGGTGTTGAGAATCCTGGCCTCACAGGCTTCTACCCCGCGCTGGGCTTCCTGTTGGACCGTCTGGGGGACCACGAGGAGGGGTGGTTGCGGCTGAATCGGTTCCGGCGTCGGACCTGGGGGAGTTGGAGGGGGCACCAAGGGGGCCGCTTCGTGGGGAGGGCGGGGCGGAATGGACGCAGGCACGGAGGGCTTGGCCGGAGTCTGGATCGAGCCGGGAGCATGCGTGGGTCCGGCGGGGGACGGATTGGTAATGACGACGGTCTTCTGCTCGGCGCAGCCCCCCAGGAGAAGGCCTGTCAACGGCAGACTCAGGACCAGGGTCATTCCGAGGGAGCCACGCTGTCCCTGTTCCACTCGCATCCTGGCGAAGAGTTTATCGTACTGGCAGGCTGACTACAAACGTGGTGCCGCGACCGACTTCGGAGTTGACCTCGATGTTTCCGTCATGCAACTGGATGATCCGGTACACCAGGGAGAGTCCGATGCCGTTCCCGTCCGCCTTGGTGGTGTAATACAGCTTGAATATCTGGTCCAGGTCCTTGGGCGGAATGCCGACTCCCTCATCGGCGATGCTCACCATGACCTTGCCTGGTCCATCCGCCTGGGTGGTCATGAGAACGGTTCCACCCTTTGGCATGGCCTGGCAGGCGTTGGTGAGGATATTTCGGAAGGCCTGGTGGAGCAGTTCTTCATCGGCGTGAACGACCGGAAGGGCCGAGTCGAACCGGGATTCAAACCGGACGTGCTCCTTTTCCCATTCGGCGGAAACCAGGTTGGCCAGATGGGTCAGCAGGGCGTTCACATTGACCGGTTTTAAGGCCAGGTCCTGCGGTCGGATGAATTTCAAAAATCCTTGTACCACGCGATCCAATCGGCGGATCTCGCTGCCGATGACCTCCAGGCTCTGCTGGGCTGATTCGTTGGAGCCGGGCAGTTTGTCCTTCAGCAGTTCCAGGTGAATCATCATGGCATTAAGGGGGTTTTTCACTTCGTGGGCCAGGCCGGAGGTGAGCCGGCCCAGGGCTGTCAACTTGGCGGAATAGCTGATCAACGACTGAAAAGTTCTGACGGATTCCAGGTCCTTGATGAAAAGGACGGCGCCCATGGCGCGCTGCGGATCCGCCATGATCACGAAGGCGGAGACCAGGTATTCCTTGATGCGTCCCTCGACTTCCAGCGTCATAGCCGTGTTGCGAAATCCGGTCTGCTCGGTGAACGCCTGGTCGACCATGGTGCAGAGCGCATGGGTTGGGGGGAGCAGGGCTTCCAACGGCCATCCCAAGGCCTGCTCGAGGGTGGTAGTGAGGAGGGTCTCCGCGGCCTTGTTGAAGTACAGCACTTGCCGGTCTTGGTTCAGGAAGAGGATACCGTCCTCCAGGTGATCTGCCACTTGCTGGAGGTGGGTCTTTTCGCTGAACATTTTGAGGGAGTCGGCCTGCAGTTGCTGGCCTAGGTTCTGGAGCTGGACGGCGAGTTCGCCGAATTCGTTGTCGCGCACGGAGCTCGTTTCCAGATGGAAGTCGCCCCGTCTCAGCCGCTCCACATCCCGCGTCAATTTGCGGATCGGACGCAGGGTCAGGGTAGCCAGGCCCATGGCGACAAGCCAGGCCGCGGGGAGCGCGAACCCGGCGATCCGGAGGGTCTGGGCCAGGGACGTGTTGAGCTCTTTCCGCAGCAGGCTGGTGGCGATGCCCAGCCGGATGGTCCCAAACGGTCGGGCATTGAGGCTCAGCGGAAGGGTGGTCTCGTAAATGGTCCCTTCCTGGTACAGGGCTTGGAATCGCCGGAAGGCGTTCAGCTTGAGAATATCCCTGAGCAGCGGGCGTTCCGGCAGCGGACCGCCCTCCTTGTCCCGCTCCGTATGAAGGAACGGGACGCCGGTGGGCCCGGTGATCATGGCGTACAGGAGGTAGGGGGAATAGCCGACGCTGGTGTCCAGCGCCGCCCGCACATCCGGGTCCTTGCGTAACGCTTCCTGGGGGTTTCGTCGCGGGGCTCTGGCCAGAGAACGGCTGCTTTGCGCATAGATCTGTTTGGCGATGAGATCAGCCTGCCCGAGGGCCTCATCCACCACGATTTTGCTCAGCTGGGAGAGATGGGCGAGCGTGGTCATCGAGACCACGAGCAAGGTCAGGGCCGTGACGCCGAGGGCTTCTTTGCCTTTGAGGCCGAATCGCAACCTACTCAGTCGCATGGTACTGGTGGAGCCGGTTGTGCAGGGTCTTCAGGCTGATACCGAGAATTTCCGCCGCCTTGGTTTTATTGTTGTTGACCGAAGCCAACGTCCGGAGGATGAGCTTCTTCTCCGCCTCTTCCACCGAGCTCCCGACCAGGATGGTGATGGCATCCAGGCCCTGGTCCTCGCGTGGACTCTGGGCGTCCACGCTGGTCGTCAATTTTGGTAAGTCTCCCGGCCCGATCAGGTCGCCTCCGCACAAGATGCTCGCCCGTTCCAGGATGTTCCGCAGTTCCCGGACGTTTCCCGGCCAGGAGTGCGAGGTCAGGATCCGAAGGGTCTCTTCGTCCACGGACCGAAGGCGCTTTTCATACTTGGAATTGAACTCCTGAATGAAGGCTTCCACCAGCAGCGGAATATCCTCCCGCCGGCTGCGAAGGGGAGGCAGGGTGACGCTGAACACGTTCAGCCGGTAGTACAGGTCCTCCCGAAGCATGCCGTCCTTCATGGCTTGGAGGGGATCCTTGTTCGTCGCGGCCAGGATCCGCACGTCCACTTTCATTTCGTTTTTTCCGCCTACGCGGCGGACCATCCCGTCCTGAATGATCCGGAGAAACTTGACCTGGGTGGAGGGGGCCATTTCCGCCACCTCGTCCAGAAAAATCGTGCCCCCGTGGGCCAACTCAAAGCAGCCTGCCCGCCGTTCTACCGCACCGGTGAAGGCCCCCTTTTCGTGCCCGAAGATCTCGCTCTCCAGGAGGTTTTCCGGAATGGCGGAGCAGTTGACCGCCACAAAGGGTCCGTCCCGCCGCGGGGAGAGTTGATGGAGGCTCCGTGCCGCCAGCTCCTTTCCGGTTCCGCTTTCTCCGAGGATCAGGACCGGCGCCGTGGTCTGGGAGGCGTGGTCGATGAGTCGATAGACTTCCTGCATGGCGTGGCTTTTCCCCACCAACTGGCCCAGGCCCCACATTTCCTGGACCCGCCGTCGAAGGAGGGTCACCTCACGCAGCGCCTCTCCCTTTTCCCAGGCCTTTTGCACCAGGATTTTCAGGCGAGTGACATCCACGGGTTTCGTGAGGTAATCGTAGGCACCCTCCTTCATCGCGGACACGGCGGTCTCGACCGTCCCTTGGCCGGTCAAAATGATCGTCACGGTGAAGGGAAGGTCCTGTTGGAGTGTTTTCAAGAGTTCCAGCCCGTCCATGCCGGGCATCACGAGATCGGAGATCACCACCGCCGGCTTGAACGCGGTGGCCTTCTCAAACGCCTCGCTCCCATCCGCCGCCTCCTGAACTTCGTACCCCCAGGTGGTCAGGAGTTGGTTCAGGCCTTTCCGGGAACCTTCTTGGTCGTCAACCACCAAAACCCGCTGTGCCATGACTGTCTCCCGTGATCGTCCTGTTGTGAGCGCTGGCGTGGAAGGGACCGGAAGGCCGAAGCCGGATCATCGTGTCCCGACAAGAAAAAGCGCCTATCGACGGGCTTGGGACGCGAAAAACAGCCTACGCCCTGTTTGAAAAAAAGGCAACGTTCCGGGTCTTTCCTGCTCGCGCCATTCTGGCTTTGTGGAAAGGCTGCATGGTTTCTTTGGGAAGGATACTCATGGCAGGCTTCCAACTTGACGCGTTCTGCTCCTCTATGGTTTTCTCACCTCTAACCTGATCCTCTAGGTGGGAGGGCACCTCGCGAGCCGGGAACTTCCCCTTTTTTGCGGAATTGGGTATATGTAGGGGCCTGATTATCCAGGAGGGCCTACCGAAGACCCCCGGCTGGGACCAAGGGCGGATGAGGGCCGTGAGTCGTGATCGGATGCAACAGACGGAGCGGGAATGGAAGTCCCGGGGGTTCAGTTGCGGACTGTGGACCGACCCGCCGGGGCAGGTGTGGGCCGATTACGTCCATGACAATGATGAACTCGTCATGGTGGTGGAGGGAGAGGTCCAGTTGGAATATGAGGGGCGAGTCGTCCGTCCCTCACCGTGGGAAGAAGTCCTGATTCCTGCCGGGATTTCCCACACCGTGCGGAACGTGGGCACAACCACTTCTCGCTGGCTGTATGGCTACAAGCAATAAGTCGGGCGAGAACCGCTAGGCCGCAGGAAAACAGAAGGATCACCACCGGCTTTCTCATCGGTGGGATTCACGTCGGAGAACATGGAAAAACTGGAGATCAAGCGCCCATGCCTATCACTACACAGTTAGTCATTCGGGAACAAAGCAAACCGGGCGTCCTTGCTCGGGTCGCCTCGGCCCTGGCGGAGGCCGGGGTGAACATCAAGGCCTTTTCCGCGCCGGAAGCCACGGGAACCGGATCGCTCCGGTTGTTGGTGGCCGACGTGGACCGTGCCCGGGAAGTCCTGAAACAACACAAGATCAAATTTAAGGAAGAAACCGCCCTGATCCTCAGCCTGGAAAATCGGCCAGGAGCGCTGAGTGAAGTGGCGGAGCATCTGAAGGCCGCCAAGATCAATATCACGTGCGGGTATTGCACGCCCTCGCGAGAAGGCAAGCGGGCGATCGTGGTGCTCACTCTGTCCAATACCCAGAACGCCTTGGAGATCCTTCGCGGGCAATCCCTTGACGAATTTTAGCCCCTCTGCCCCGGTGACGACCTGCCCTGGCTGGGAACGGCCTGTCGGACATTTTCCACGCCTGGTCGTCTGGGTCTGCCTCCTGGGAATGTTCGGGTGGCTCGTTGGCTGCGGAGGCGGCCCTCCGGCTTACCGGCTCCCTTCCGGATATCAAGGCGGCTATGTCCAACGCGGCGTGGCATCCTGGTATGGCCCCGGCTTTCACGGGAATTTAACCGCCAATGGGGAGCGTTACGACCAGAATGCCTTTACGGCGGCCCACCGGACCCTGCCCTTGGGCTCGATTGTGCGGGTCACCTCCCTGACCAACGGGCGAAGCGTCACCGTCCGGGTCAACGATCGGGGACCCTTCGTGAAGGGCAGAATCCTTGATTTGTCGCGGGCTGCGGCCCAGTTCATTGACATGGCCGGGAAAGGCATTGACGAGGTAGAGGTCCGGCTCCAGGGATTCCAGGGGCATGGGGGGGCGCTCGGGGTGCTCCGGGTCCAGGTCGCCTCCTTCGCAGAACCGGCCAACGCCCGGGTCCTCGCCAACCGCCTGCGGGAACGCTATTCGGAGGTTCGAGTCGTGGAGGTCCGGCTGCCGGAGGGCACCTTCTATCGGGTCCAGGTCGGCCAATTTACCTCGGAACCCCAAGCATCGGCCCTGGCCGAGCGCATCGAGGATGAATATGATCTGGAGCCGTTGGTTCTGCGGGATGACACCTGACGGGGAGGGGGCCTCGCTCGGCTTGAGCCCTCTGTCTATCCCCAAGGGTTGATCTATCCCATTGAATTCATTTGTCTCTTTTGCAAAGAAGTTGCCGAAGGGGCCTTAATGTGGTAGTAGTATTGGCCAAATGGAAGATGGTGGGCCAATACGATCCCAGTTCTCGGGTCGGGTCTTTTCCTACAATTCCCCCTCTCACACCCACAAGCCTTGTCTACACACGACCGCTTCTTCCGTAAACTGGTGCCCCGGCGGGGTCTGTGTCGCCGCCCCCGGTTCCGGTTATCGCTCGGTGATTAACTAAACGACTCTATGGAATTCTTGACTGTCGGGTTCTTCATCCTGCTCTCTGCCATATTCTCGGGGATCGAGATCGCGTTCTTCTCGATCAACGAGATGAAGCTACGGGCTCTGGCGGAAACCGGGCACCGCGGGGCCAAGATGGGCCTGTACCTCCGCTCGAATCCCCAGCGGCTGCTCTCCACCATCCTGATCGGGAACAACCTGGCCAATATCGCGGCGGCCTCGTTGGCCACCCTCATCGCCATTGAGCGGCTGGGGAGCGAAGCGGTGGCCGTGGCCACGGGGACACTGACCTTCCTTATTTTGATCTTCGGGGAAATCGTGCCCAAGACTCTGGCGGCCCGGCATGCGCCCTTTGTGGTGCAGGCGATGGCCTATCCCATTTACTCGCTGGAAAAAGTCCTGACCCCGGTGCTCTTTTTTCTGGAGCCGCTGATTCTCAAGCTGACGGGAGGGCGCGGGCTGGCCGTCCCCTTCTCGACGGAGGAGGAGCTGCGCATGGCCCTGGAGGAGGGCGGAAAAGCGGGCGTCCTCGAAACCGACGAAGTCAAGATGATCAAGAACGTCTTCCAGCTGAACGACATCACGGCCGAAGACGCCATGACGCCTCGCATCTACATGTTCGCGTTGGACGCCCACATGCGGTTGAAAGAGGTGCAGGAAGCCCTCTTCACCTCGAAATATTCGCGAATCCCCGTCTTCGATAAGACGCTCGACAATATCACGGGCGTTCTCTACAAGGCGAAGGCCCTGATGGAACTGGCCCAGGGACACCATGACGTGCAGCTGAAGGAAATTGCCTATCCGCCCCTCTTCGTCCCCAGGAGGAAAGCTGCGGACGACCTGATGAAACAGTTCCAGCAGGAGAAGCGGCACATGGCCATCGTTGTGAACGAGTTCGGCGGGGTCATGGGGCTGGTTACCTTGGAGGATTTGCTGGAGGAAGTCGTCGGCGAGATCATGGACGAAACGGAT
>JBFFYZ010000089.1:0-7247 GCA_041568895.1 Nitrospiraceae bacterium | reverse complement strand
GTGGGAATCACCATCTCCGAAAACGACGTCGTCTTTCACGTCCCCTACGGGCTGCCCAACAGTGAGGGGACGCCGGAGGGCGGCTTCGTGGATGTGAAAGCCAATCCGGCCTGGATCCCGGTGCTGCCGACCTGCCTCGGGTGGCCGGAGACCCAGGACCTGCTCCGGACGGTCAATGCGCCGGAGTCCCCGCTCATGACGCTGGCCTCCGGCCAGGTGTTCACCGAGACCGGTCATGCCGAGCACAAGATCGCGCTGACCTCCTTCGTCATGCTGTGCTATGCGGAGGTTGCCCGCAACGGCAAGCCGGACATGGCCGAGTTCGCCGCGTGCCTCCGGGCCAGATTGTCCGACCACCTTCAAAGTGCCACGAACGAGCTGGAGAGTCCCCTCTATCTGCAAGTCACGCTGGAACTTCAACCGACGGTCTTTCATCACCACGGGATCGAGGGCTGGAGCCTCTCGGTCTTGATGGCAGCCTTTGGGGTGGATGAAGGAGATGCTCGCCGAACCTGGCAGGTCGCGATGCGGGCACTGGAGGCCGCGCTGACGGATGAAGGACTGAGGACTGAGGACTGAGGACTGAGGACTGAGGAGGTGCTCCCTGGAAATGAGCGGGAGATGGTTGGACCCAGGAAGAGGCCCGGCCACTCCCAACGGGCCGAGGGCGGGGCCCACAGGATCCCGCCAGCAAGCAGGTCGGCCAGGGCCGATCAGGTGTCCGGCCCTTGACCGGAACTTAAAAGAGCGGCGGCTGGGGACCGGGGACCATGCCATCGAGATCGGGGTCCGAGCCCTCGTCCCGGTGGGGTCGGTCGGTCTTATCTTGCTTGCGCTGTTCGCGCCGCGCCTCTTTCTCGCGTTGCTTGGCCTGCCTGGCGCGCTCCCGATCACGTTTGGCGAGTGTCGCTTTATGCGGTCGTGGGATAACAGCCTCCCGGGTGAAAGATGGATTGTGAGAACAAAAAAGGCAGGGACCAACGCCCGGCGCCGTCCCTGCCTTCCAGTGCTTACCCCCGGATTCTTCCCTTAGAGCGGAAAGGCATCCGGAGTGGGTGCGCCCTTACCAGCGATCGCGCCCTCCGCCCCCCTTGGCAGCCCGGGGCTCCTGCGGCCGTGCCTCGTTGACCGTTAACGTCCGGCCACCGAGCTCCGTGCCGTTGAGGGCCGTGATCGCGGCATTCGCCTCTTCAGCTGAGGTCATCTCCACGAAGCCAAAGCCTCGGGACTGTCCCGTGAACTTGTCCGTGATCACCCGGACCGACTCAACGGTGCCGTGCTCCGCGAACAGATCGTTCAGCTGGGACTCACTGGTGGAATAGGGCAAGCCGCCCACGTAAATCTTCGAACCCATGAGGGTTCCTCCTTTTGGTTGAAAATCGATATTGTCTTGAACACGGAGAAATTGTGGAGGAAGGGACGGGCCGAAGACGCGATTGATATGTAGCGGCTTGGAGTCAGACTTCCAACGAACCTTCTCGGCAAAACAACATCGGTCAGGGGCCTCGTTTGTCTACGTCTTAATTGCCGACCCCGCACAGTCAAGACGGAGTGAGCCTACCACAGGCCGGATTTAAAAGCAAATACCGCCTCCGGCCCATCCGGACCAGGGCCGCCTCCTGCCCCTGCGAGGGGCTAGGGGCTCACGAGGGCGGCGAGCCGGTCCTTCCATCCTGCCCAAAGGCCCACCTTTTGGACGATCTGATGGGGTTTGACGAGGACCTCCGCCTGGGGCGGGCAAAAGGGAACCTCGAGGGTGGTTTTGCCTTCAAACCGCGCCTTGACCGCCCCGTCCTGGCGGTCCATCGGGCGCTGCAGGACGACCAGTTCTTCCCGGGGCTCCAGGTAGCAATGGGTCTGATAGCCGGCGGCATGGTAGTGAGCGGGGTCCGCCAGGTACACCCGCTGCTTGCCGTCGGCGAAGACCACATCCCCCTCCCGGATGGGGCCCACAGGGGAGACGGCATACAGGATCGCGGTCAGGAGAATCATGACCAGCACGATCACGCCGATGCCGGCCAGTGGATGCCGGCTCTGCGCGGAGTCATTTGGTTCGATGGAGGCGCTCCCCTTCTCTATACCCTGTGCTCCGGCTAGGATTTTCCCAGCGTCACGACCAACTCCTGTTCGCTCGGCCCGCGCTGGACCCGAAGTCGCACCCGTTGGCCCGGCACCGTGTGCTCCATGAGATAGGTCTTCAGCTGGGCCGCGCTGGTGATGGGGGTCTGTTCGATCGCCAGCAGATGATCGCCCTTCCGGACCCCTCCGTCGAGCGCCGGACCGACGGCTTCGGCGACCGCCACCCGCCACCTGGTGCCGACCTTCACCGCCGTCAGCTGGACCCCGAGCCGGGAAAATCCGGGCTGCTCCCCCCGAATGAGCGCGGTGACGATCCGCTTGACCAGTTGGCCCGGGACGGCAAAGGCGAACCGGCTGCAACGGCGTTCGGCTTGGATGGTTTCGGTTTGAATGATGGCGTGGAGGACGCCCACGATCTCGCCCTTGGCGTTGAACAGCCCGCCGCCGGAGTTGCCGCTGCAGGCGGAGAGGTCCACCTGCACCAGACGGGTTTCCACGGTCGGCAAAAAAGTCCGGGGGTTTCCGACGCGTCCGAATCCGACCGCAGGCCCCCACCCCAGGGGATACCCTACGGTGAAGACCTCCTCGCCGGGAACCGGTTCCTGCTCCCCAAACGCGGCCGAGGGCAGGGCCGGGCCGTTCTCCTGTAAGCGGTAGATCGCGATGTCCAGAAAGGCGTTGACGCCCGTCAACCTGGCGGGCGATTCATCAAGCTGTGTGGTGAGGACGGTGATCTCCTTGGGAATGACCGGTTGTCCGCCCTCCTCCCGCTCGACCGCGTGGCGGGCGGTCACGATATACCCGTCGCGGACATGCACGCCGGTGCCCCGCACGGAGAAACGTGGGCCTTCGGATTGCCCGCCGTTGTCCCGGGTCTCCTGCAGAATGCCCACGGTCGCGCCGGTGGCCCGCTCGATGCTGTCCGCCAACCCAGGCTCGCCGGCATCGGCCAGCCCCGCCGCTACCCCGAGCAGGATCATCACGGCACCCAGGATGCTTCCGGTTGCGCACGTCACCGCTGCGGATCGCATGGTCTGCCCCTCCGTTCAACCGTCTCGGCCTCTGTGGGGCCGGCCGATTCGGCGGTGATTCTACCCTGCGGCGCGATCCTTGTGAACAGCCTTCCGACCCCCATGACGCCTGAAATAGAGGAGGGATGTGGTACAATTCCTGTGCGCGAGATCCCATGAAATCCCTGCTGTTCATCTGTACCGGCAATGTCTTTCGGAGCATGGTCGCGGAGTACGCGCTGAAGGCCCAGCTCGGACCGGAGCCCGGCCTCGTGGTCGGCTCCGCCGGCACCGACGCGGAGCCCGCGGAGCTGCATCCCTTGATCCGGGATTACCTGGTCACCAAAGGGGCCGACCCCTCCCGGCATGCCCAGCGAAAACTGACCCACGAACTCCTCGACGGGGCCGACTTGCCCATCGCCATGGGGTTGAACCATCGGGAATACATCCGCAGGCACTTTTCCCGGGACGTGCGCCTGTTCAACGAAATTTGCTATGCCAAAATGGAACCGGTGCTCGATGTTCACGAGGCGATTCCGGACTGGGAGCAGAACCAGGAAGCGGCCTACCGTTATGCCCTCTCTGTCATTGACTACATTTGGGCCGCCACACCGGTCTTGATCGCCAAATTGCCGCATCGTTGATCGAGCTCCGGCCCGGACCCCCTCCGTCGGCCCCTTTTCCTCCGCGATTGGAAGAACCTCCCCAACCGGGGTACACTGAGCCCCATTGAAGACCGGGGGCCCGGTACTCATGAAACGCATGGCGACGCCCGTGAGCCAGAAAACCCCGCGGTTTACCCCAGCCGACGCGTCTGGGCTGGCCCGCGACCTGTTCGGAGTCCAGGCTGCATCCAGTCCCCTGCCGTCCGAGCGCGATCAGAACTTTTTGCTCACCACGGACGCGGGACCGGAGTTCGTGCTCAAGATCGCCAATGCCGCCGACGCTCCCGAGGTGCTCGAGGCGCACAACGCCGCCCTGGCCCACCTGGCCCAACGGGATCCGACCCTGCGTTGCCCTCGCGTGCGGCCCACCCTGGGTGGAGCGTTGCTGGGGATCGTGCCGGGGCCGGACGGCGTCCGGCATGCCGTCCGGATGGTCACCTACCTCCCTGGATGTCTGTTCGTGGACGTCAGCCCCCACTCGCCCCAGCTCTTGGAGAGCCTCGGGATCTTTTTCGGCCGCCTGGATCGGGCTCTGACCGGATTCTCCCATCCCGCCCTCAAGCGGGACCTCCAGTGGGATCTTCGCCATTCAAGCCGGGTCGTGGCGGAACACCTCGGACCGGTCTCGGACCCGGCGCGGCGCCGGCTGGTGGAGCGGTATCTGCATCGGTTCCGAGACCGGATCGAGCCCGCTCTGCCGAACTTGCGCGCGGGGGTCATTCACAATGACGGGAACGACTATAACGTCCTGGTGGGACCGGAGCCTGCCCAGGGTTCCTTCGGGTTGGCGGTCACCGGCGTGGTGGACTTCGGGGACCTGGTGGAAACCCACACCATCTGTGAAGTGGCGATCTGTGCCGCCTACGCGATCCTGGGAAAATCCGATCCGGTGGGTGCCGCGGCCCGGGTGGTCGGTGGATACCATACTGTCTCTAACTTGACCCAGCCCGAGATCGAAGTCTTGTTCGACTTGATCGTCATGCGGCTCTGCACGAGCGTGGTGCTCGCCGCCGAGAACCGGGCTCGACAGCCGGACAACACCTACCTGACGGTGTCGGAGAGGCCGGCTTGGGACGCCTTGGAGCGGCTGGCGACGCTGAGCCCTCGGCTCTTCACCTATGCCTTCCGCCAAGCCTGCGGGCTGCCCGCCTGCCCGCGCACGAGCGCCGTTGTCCAGTGGCTCGAGTCCCATGCGGAGGCAATCGGGCCGGTGGTGGAGCCGGATCTGCGAGCGGGCAATCCCCTTGTCTTCGACCTGAGCCCGGGTAACCCCGCCTTTGCGCAGGTCGAGGATCCCAACGATCCGGGGCAATGGGCCGAGTGGATGTTCGGGCGGATGCGTGCGGCCGGTGTGTCGGTCGGCCTCGGCCGGTACGGGGAAGCCCGGCGCTGCTACACGACGGAGGCCTATCGCCCGCCGTCCAGCGAGGTCGAGGAATGGCGCACGGTCCATCTGGGGGCCGATCTCTTCCTGCCTGCCGGGTCGCCCCTGTTCGCTCCGCTGGACGGGACGATCCACAGCTTCCGGGACAACGCCGCGCTGCTGGACTATGGGCCGACGGTCATTCTTCGGCATGAGGTCGACGGCGTGGGGGAGTTCTTCACCCTCTACGGGCATCTCAGCCCGGCCTCATTAGAGGGTATGGCGGAAGGGCAGCACGTCGCCAAAGGGGCGAAACTGGGCACGATCGGGGAGTCCGCCGTCAACGGCCAATGGCCGCCCCATGTGCATGTGCAGATCATCATGGATCTCCTGGATCACCGTGGGAACTTCCCCGGCGTCTGCGCCGACCGTGATCGGGGCCTGTGGCTCAGCCTCTGTCCCGATCCCACGCTGCTTCTGCGATATTCCGCTCCGCCTGCCTCGCCGCGGCGGAGCCACGACGCGCTGCTCGCGGCCCGGCAGCGGCACCTCGGGCCCAACTTGAGCCTGTCCTACGACCGTCCGCTGACCATCGTCCAGGGCTGGAAACAATATCTCTACGACCAGGCCGGCCGGGAATACCTCGATGCCACAAACAACGTGGCCCACGTCGGGCATGGCCATCCCCGGGTGGTCCGGGCCGCCTCGGAGCAGATGGCGGTGCTGAATACGAACACCCGCTACTTGCACGAACGCCTCGTCGAATACGCGGAGCGGCTGACCGCCACGCTGCCCGAGCCTCTCTCGGTCTGTTACTTCGTGAATTCCGGGAGCGAGGCCAACGAGCTGGCGCTCAGGCTCGTGCGTGCCCACACGGGGGGCACGGACTGGATCGTCGTGGAGGGCGGCTATCACGGCAACACGGGAGCCCTGGTGGACATCAGTTCCTATAAGTTCGACGGCCCGGGCGGCGCCGGCGCGCCACCCACCGTGCAAAAGGTCCCGCTGCCCGACCCGCTGCGGGGACCGCACCGGGGACAGCCCGATGCCGGCCGGCTCTACGCGCGCCACGTCCGCGAGGCGATCGAGGAGATCCGGCGGCAGGGCCGCCGCGTCGCGGCGTTCATCTGCGAGCCGTTGTTGAGCTGCGGCGGACAGATTGTTCTTCCGCCGGGCTATCTCGCGGAGGCGTATCGAGCGGTGCGCGAGGCCGGTGGCCTGTGCATCGCCGATGAAGTCCAGGTCGGGTTCGGGCGGGTGGGCTCCCACTATTGGGGCTTCCAACTCCAGGGCGTGGTGCCCGACATCGTGACCCTCGGCAAGCCCATCGGGAACGGCCATCCTCTGGGGGCCGTGGTGACGACGCCGGACATCGCGGCCTCCTTCGCGAGGGGAGGCATGGAATACTTCAACACCTTTGGCGGCAATCCGGTGTCCTGCGCGGTCGGGCTCGCCGTGCTGGACGTGATCGAAGACGAGCAGCTCCAGGCCCATGCCTTAGAAGTCGGGGGATATTTGAAAGAGATTCTCAACGGATTGGCGGCCAAGCATCCGATGATCGGGGACGTCCGGGGGAAGGGGCTGTTCATTGGGGTGGAGCTCGTGCGGGACCCGTCTACGCTGGAACCGGCCGGCCTGGAGGCCGCCTACGTGTCGGAGCGGATGAAGGACCTGGGCGTCCTCGTCGGCACGGACGGGCCGTATCGTAACGTCCTGAAGATCAAACCTCCGATGCCGTTCACGAAGGCCGACGCCGACCGGCTGGCGGCCGCCCTCGACCGGGTCCTGTCGGAACCTCGGCTGAAACATTTGCAGGCGGGCCTTCCGTGAAATGGCGACTGGTTCGCGCGCTGCTTCTCTTGCCGGGCATGGGCTTGCTCGTGATTCCCGGTACCCTGCTCTGGCTGACGAGCGGAACGGCCTGGACTTGGGCGTGGGCCGCTCCGGATCACGTGCAGTTCTGGGCGGCGCTTCTGGTCGGCGGGCTGGGGCTTTTCTTTTTTGTGTGGACCATCGGCCTCTTCGCCAGGGAGGGGCACGGTACGCCTGCGCCTTGGGATCCGCCGGCTAAACTGGTCGTCCGCAGTCCCTACCGCCACGTGCGCAACCCGATGATCGCGAGCGTGCTCC
>JBFFYZ010000088.1:0-7313 GCA_041568895.1 Nitrospiraceae bacterium | reverse complement strand
CATTATTTCCTCTCAGTGACGCGTGACGCGGCTCGCGTTTCGCGCAGAATACCCCTTGAGACTCAGTCCTCAGCACTCAGTCCTCAGTCCTTGTGAGCCGCGAAGCGTTACCCGCGGAGCAACGCCTTTGCCGCGGCAAATGCCGCGTCCATGTCCGGCATGGCCGCCAATTCGGGCGTGATCTGCATGTAGCGGATCACGTTGTCCTGGTCCACGACCATCACGGTGCGCGCCAGGAGGTGCGGGCCCTTGACCAGCAGCCCGTAGGTCTTGCCGAACTCCCCGCCCCGATAGTCGGACAGAAACGTCACGTTCTTGATCTTGGCCTCCTCGGCGAAGCGGCCCTGCGCGAACGGCGTGTCCACGCTGACCGTGATCAATTGCACCGACTGGTCGAGGCCCCGGTTCTTTTCGCTCAGGTAATGCGTCTGCTGCTCGCAGACCTTCGTGTCCAGGGAGGGGACGATGCTGATGATCCGTACCTTCCCTTTGGTCTCGGCGATGTTCAGCAGCGAAAGGTCGCCCTTGGCGACCTGGACCTCCCGCAGGCTCTCCCCCACCCGGATGCCGGATCCGGTGAGCTCCAAGGGTTTGCCTTTAAAGGTGACGGAGTTGCCTTCGCCGGCTTCGGCGCTCCCCTTGGCCACCGGCAAGTCCTTGTACATGAAGCCCGCTTTGCCGCCTTGGTCCGTGGCGCAGCCTATCAGCATGGCGATCGCGGCCAGCAGGGCCGCGCTGCCGCACAGGTGTCTTTTCAGTCCCATGTGTCCCTCCTCGTTTCCCGATCGGCGCCCCGCGTGGCGTGCCCACGCGGGCGGCGTTTCGCCCTCTGCTCCGCTATCTTCGGGCCGTTTGCGGAGCCTGTCAAGGTTGTAGGTACTCTACCAGAATTTTGTTGACCTCGTCCGGCCGTTCCCACTGCGGAATGTGGCCGGCTTTGGGAATCAGAACCAGCGTGGAGTTCGGGATGACGGCCTGCAACCCGCGACCGACCTCGGGCGGAAAGACCCGGTCCTCCTCCCCCCAGAGGATGAGGGTCGGCTTCTGGATCTCATGGAGCCTCCGCGCGAAGCCCTCCTCCCACTGCTGAAGGTTGCGCGCCATGGTCATCAGGGGCCGCAGCAGGCCCGGCGTTTGGCGGTTCCGGTAGGAGCGTTCGATCACGAGGGGAGTGAGCAGGCTGTGATCGTGCACAATCTCCTGGAGCACCCGCTCGGTGAGCCCCCGGCCGGCCAGCCAGTTGCCCACCTGGATGAGCCAGATCGGCGCCCGCGTCTCGATCGAACGCCGGATCAGGGGGCTTGTCAGTTTCTCATGGATCCGGTCCGGCAGCCCGCCGATCAACACCAGGCGGTCCACCCGTTCCGGATGGGCGACCGCCATGGCGATGGCCAGGCCCCCGCCCATGCTGTTGCCCACCAGCGAAGCGCGCGGCAGGCCCAGCGCGTCCATGAACCCGAGGAAAATCTTCACCATCTGATCGGGGGTGTAGGCCAGGTCGGGCTTGTCGGACAACCCGGAGCCCAGCAGGTCCAGGTTGATGACGCGGTGCGTGGCGGCCAGCGCGGCATGCTGGTACTCCCACTGCCACATGGAGCCCCCGAACCCGTGAATCAGGATGACCGGGGGCCCCTGGCCGGCCTCGAGATAGGCGATGCGGTGCCCGTTTACCGTGACCTGCCGGATCGGCAGGCGATGGAGCGAATCGAACCAAGGGGGCAGTTCGGGTGAGGAGGCGCAGGCGCTCAGGAGCGGGGACAGCAGAACCAGCAGGATCGCCGGCAGGGACGTCAGGCCCCACGGCGCTGGAAGCATGGCAGGGTGGGGCACCACCAACTCCAGATGTACTCCTTAATAATGAGAATAATGAAGCCTATTCCAATTGAATGAGGGTCTCGTCGGTTTTGATCTCGTCCCCGTCCTTGACGAAGAGCGTTGCGACCCGCCCGTCTACCGGCGCGGGGACCCGGCTCTCCATCTTCATTGCCTCGATCACCAGGAGGGCATCGCCGGCCTTGACGGCATCGCCTTGGGCCACCAGCACCTTCACCACCCGGCCCGGCATGGGCGACGCGACGTCGCCGGGTTTGCTGGGTTTCGGACGTTTGGGTGCGGCCCCGCCGGCCGGCTCCGGAGCCTCCGGCACGCCGGTGAGGACCTCCTGGAGCGGCTCGAGATGCACCTCTTCGAGCTTATCGTTGACCAGGATGTAGTAGGGTTTCCGGCCGTCGGCTTTCCGCCCGGACCCGGACACCCGAACGTGGTAGGTCTCCCCGTGAACGGTCACGTTGAACTCGACCGGCGCGAGGTGGAGCTCGTGAGCGACAGCCGGCCCACTTTCCGGAATAGGCTCCAAGGGCTCCGGCTTCAGCTCGCCGCGCTCCCGCTCTTCGAAGAAGTCGCGGGCGGCCGGAGGAAAGAGCGCGAGCGAGAGGACGTCCTCGATCGTGGGGTTTTTCCCTTCCAGCTCCTTCTCGACGTCCTCCAGCTCGGGATCGAGCTGATCCGCCGGCCGGCCCTTGATCGGCTCCTCGTCCCCGATGGCCCGGTCCCGGATGCTCGGGTTGACGGAGCCCGGCGGCCGCCCGTACAGGCCGAGGAAGTAGTTCTTGGTCTCGTTCGTGATGACCTTGTACCGCTCCCCGGTCAGGATGTTCAGGGTCGCCTGGGTCCCGACGATCTGGCTGCTCGGGGTGACGAGCGGCGGATAGCCCATGTCCTTGCGCACCCGCGGCACCTCGTCCAGGACCTGCTTCATCTTGTCGAGGGCGTTTTGCTCGGCCAGCTGCGCGGCGAGATTGGACAGCATCCCGCCCGGGATCTGGGACGTGAGAATTTCGGCGTCCACGCCGGTGAAGTCGCTCTCGAACTGGTGGTACCGCTTCCGCACCTTGCGGAAATGGTCGGCGATCGGCACGAACCGCTCCAGGTCGAGCCCGGTGTCATAGGGGCTGTTCCGGAGCGCGGCCACCAGCGTTTCCGTCGGTGGATGGGAGGTCCCGCCGGCCAGGGGCGAGATCGAGGTGTCCAGCATGTCCAGCCCGGCGAGGATCGCCATCAGGGAGGACATGGAGGCCATGCCCGACGTGTAATGCGTATGCAGGTGGATCGGCGTGCGGACGGCGCTCTTCAGCTTCTTAATCAGCCGGTAGGCGTCCAGCGGCGCCAGCAAGCCGGCCATGTCCTTGATGCAGAGCGTGTCGGTGCCCAGGTCCTCCAGCTGGCGGGCCATGTCCACGAACCGGTCCAGGGTGTGGACCGGGCTGGTGGTGTAGCAGATGCAGGCCTCGACGTGCTTGCCGCTGAGCTTGACCTCGCGCATGGCGCGCTCCATGCCGCGGAGGTCGTTGAGGGCATCGAAGATCCGGAAGACGTCGATGCCGTTGGCGGCGGCGCGCTCGACGAACTTCTCCAGGACGTCGTCGGCGTAGTGCCGGTACCCGACGATGTTCTGCCCGCGCAGGAGCATCTGCAGCCGCGTCTTGGGCATCGCCTTGCGCAGGGCCCGCAGCCGCTCCCAGGGGTCTTCCTTCAGGAACCGGAGGCAGGTGTCGAAGGTAGCGCCGCCCCAGACTTCGAGCGACCAGTACCCCACCGAGTCCAGCTTCTCGGCGATGGGCAGCATGTCCTCGGTGCGCATCCGGGTGGCCAGCAGGGACTGGTGGCCGTCCCGGAGGACGACGTCGGTCAGCAGCACTTTCTTGGACGAAGCGGCCTCGATCTCGAAGCCGGCGGTTCCCGCGCCGGTGCGCTTTTCTGACGTTCTCCCCGCAGCTTGCATCGCCGGGCGGGCCTTGGACTTGGCGGGGCGCGCCGGCCGCCGTCCTGCGGCTTTTGATGCGGTCTTTTTCTTTTTTCGTGAGCTGGCCATGTGGTGTTCTTGAGAGTTCAGCCCTTCACCATCTGAATCCGGCTATCAGCTGCCGGCTGCTCGCTGCCCCCTGTTTATTTAGAGCCCTTCGTACGCTGCGATGGCCGCGGAGAGGGCGACCACCAGATCTTCCGGCTCGATGGTGTCCTCGTACTCGAACACTTCCGGGTGGCTCTCCAGATAGGAGGTGTCGAACCGCCCGGCCCGGAAATCCGGCTCCTCCATGATCTGTTTCAGGAACGGAATCGTGGTTTTGACACCCCGCAGGACATACTCCTCCAAGGATCGGTGCATGCGGCTGACCGTCTCGTCCCAGGTGCGGCCTCGGACCGTGAGCTTGGCCAGGAGCGCGTCGTAGTACGGCGGCACCATGTAATCCTTGTAGACCGCGCCGTCGATCCTCACTCCGATGCCGCCCGGCGATAGGTAGGCGGTGATCCGGCCGGTGGACGGGGCAAAGTTGTTCCGAGGATCTTCCGCGTTGATCCGGCATTGGATCGCATGGCCCAGGAGAATCACTTCCTCCTGCTTGACTTCCAGGGGCAGGCCGGCCGCCACGGAAATCTGGGACCGGACGATGTCGATGGCCGTGATCTGTTCCGTGACGGTGTGCTCGACCTGGATGCGGGTGTTCATCTCGATGAAGTAGTACTGGCCCGACTGGTCGAGGAGGAACTCCGCGGTCCCGGCGTTGTCGTAGTCCACCGCCCGGGCGAGAGCGATGGCGGCTTCTCCCATCTCGGCCCGGAGGGCCGGCGTCAGAAGCAACGACGGGGCGATCTCGATCAACTTTTGGTGGCGGCGCTGAATCGAGCAATCCCGTTCCCCGAGGTGGATGACCTGCCCGTGGCGGTCCCCCAGGATCTGAAACTCGATGTGGTGGGGCCGCTCGATGTACTTTTCGATGAAGAGGCTCCCGTCCCCGAAGGCCGCCTCGGCCTCACGGGAGGAGGTCTCCATGGCGGCGGCCAGCTCCTCATCCGACCGGATGATGCGAAGGCCCCGCCCTCCGCCTCCGGCGCTGGCCTTGATCATGACCGGATAGCCGGCCGTCCGGCAGAAGGCGAGCGCCTCGTCGGTATCCTTGACGGCCCCGTCCGTCCCGGGAACCACGGGGACTCCAACCTTCTTGGCCAACTCCCGCGCCTTGACCTTGCTGCCCATCAGGTGGATGGCCTGGGGGGAGGGGCCGATGAACGTGATGTTATTGGCCCGGCAGAGGTGGGCGAACTGGGCGTTTTCGGCCAGGAACCCGTATCCCGGATGGATGGCGTCGGCCCCGATCCGGAGGGCGAGGCTGACCAATTGCTCCATGTCCAGGAAACCCTTCACGGGCCCCGGACCGACCTGGTAGGCCTCGTCGGCTTTCTTGACGTAGATGCCGGTGGAATCCGCCTCGGAATAAATGGCCGCCGTGGCAATTCTCAGCTCGCGGCAGGCCCGGATGATCCGCATGGCGATCTCGCCGCGGTTGGCCACCAGAATCTTTTTAAACATGGAAAAACGAGCCCTTGTGATGGGTCATCCCCGGCCGGTCAGCCTCTGAACACCCCGAATGACGGGCCATAAGTCCGCGTAAAGTACCATACGGTTTGATTTCATGTCGAGCGGGAAAGGGGGGCCAGAGGCGTGAGGGATGAGGAGTGAGGGGTAAGGTGAAACCCCATGGGAACAGGAGACGGGAGACGTAAAACGAGAGGGAAAAGAGGACAGGCCGGGGAGCTGGCCCTCGTGCCCCCCGGCCGAGTTTCGGGTACCCGCCTACTTGGACGTGATCAGGACCGGCTTGGATTGGGCGCTGCCGCTTCCGGAGACCACGATGACGAAGGTCATGCCGGCTTTGGCCTTGGGAACCTTGACCTCGATCGTCGTGTCGTTCACGTATTTAAATTCGATCTTCTCGCCGGCGGCGGCGCTGAACGTGACGCTGTGCAGGCATTCCTTGGTCCCGAAATTCTCGCCCTTGACCACCAGGGTATCGCCGGGCTTTCCCTCGTCCGGCTCCACCTTGTTGATTTTGGGGCGCTTGGACCGGTCGCAGACCGGATCCGCTTTGACCTTGTTTTCGTCAAAGCCCTTGATGGATTCGGTTCCGAAGAGGCTGAACCCGGACCCTTCCTCCATGCTGCCCTCCGCCCCCCACGCCGCGCCGAGAGGTGCGAGGGTGAGCACGGCTCCGAGCGCCACCGCCATGGCAGTTGGATCAAATGCGCGCATATGGCCCTCCCTTATGAAATGAATGACGATGATTATTTCTGAGTCAGTCCCACGTAGCCTTCGGCTTCCAAAATGCCCTGGCCCTCCGGGGAGCGCGTAAACTCCAGGAAGGCCTCCACCACCGGACTGGGGTTTTCCTTCGTCAGGAAGAGAACCGGCCGGCGGAGCTTGTACCGCCCGTCCTTCACCGTCGGAAACTCCGGCTCTACGAGATCGACCGCCAGCAGGCGAATCGAGACCCCGGTATCCACCGCCTTGAGCGCCGGGCGAAGGGAAAGGTAGGTGACGGCGGACCGGGGAGCCAGGGTGCCGACCAGGGTATTGATCGCCTTTTGTTCCGGGCCGATGATCTCCAGGTTGTCCGGCATCTGTCCGGAGATGCCTAGTTGCTCCAGGAAAGCCTCGCGGATATTCTGATTCCAGGCTCGGTCAATGATCACGACTTTCAGGTCGGGTCCTCCCACCTCGGACCAATTCTTCACCTTTCCCGAAAAGATATCCGCAATCTGCTTTTTGGACAGGTCCTTGGAGGTGTTGGCCCCCTGAACCATGATCGCGATGCCGTCCCATCCGACCTGGTTGGTCCGCAGTCCCGCTTCCGGTTTGCCGGTGACCGCGATCTCGGCCTCGCCGGCCTTGAGCAGCTCGACCGGCTTGGCATTGTCGTGCCAGAAGATGTCCACGTAAGCCCGGCGATGGGTTTTTTCGAAGGCCTTCCCGAGCTCTTGAATCAGAGGAAGTTCCGGACCGTTTCCCGCGACGACGACCGGTCCGGCCGGCTCGGCGGCCACCGTGAAGGATGGAAGCACGAGACTGGCCAACGCCAGGGTCAGCCCCGCCACCATGCTGGCACCCGGCCTGCCTCTCCTCGTCATTGGAGACCCCGGTGGTTCGAGGCCGTGCGGGATGTCGGATGAAACAATATGCCGTCAGATCGCAAGAAGGTATGAGTCCCTTAGTTTTTGTCCTGACCGCCCTTGGATCCCTCCCCGGGCGGGTTGGTCATTCTGGGGGTCACCTTCGATCGCTTGCCGGCAATAGGCGGGAGCTTGGAAAACTTGCTCATCCGCTCATTCAGCATGTTGTAGGCCTTCATTTCCTTGAAACCGGGCTTGTGGTCGCCGACGATTTTGGAGGCGAAGGCCGACAAAAGGCGGGTCGCTTTGCGCGCCTGGCAATGGGGACAGACCGTGTCTTCCGCCCGGGCATTGACGTTTTGAACCTG
>JBFFYZ010000087.1:0-7332 GCA_041568895.1 Nitrospiraceae bacterium | reverse complement strand
TATCTTCGGCAATGCCGGTCAGTCGGTAGACCTGCCCCGACTCCTTCCGAATGGGGAATGCCCGGTCCCGAATCCACCGGAGGCTGCCATCCGGGCGGACGACTCGATATTCCAGGTCGTAGTTCCCGTTTTTAAGGTTTTCGGGCGTGTACGCGGCTTCCACCAGTTCCCGATCTGACGGATGCACGGCATCCAGCCGGCTTTGTGGCGAGGCATAGAGCGATTCCCGATTCCGCCCCCAGATTTCTTCGTAGACGGGACTGACGTAGAGAATTCGGGATCCCTCGGCATTGGCCATCCAAAAGACCTCTTTGATGTTTTCCGCCATCTGGCGGAACCGTTCTTCGCTCTCTTCTAGGGCCTCACGGGTCTGCTGGTGGGTAGCGGCCAGGGTCAGCCGCTGTCGGCGTTCTTTCCGGACCGTGTCGACACTGGCACCGTAAAAAATCGCCATGACCAGAAGCAGAGGGAGCCGGAGGAGTTGGCCGGGGGACACTGCACCGGTCTGCAGAATCTCCTGAAAGAGCAAGACCCCGTAGGCGGCGCAGAGGACGAGGGATAGCCCCAGCATTTCCTTGAAGGACGGGCTCGAGGCCGCGATCAGAATCAACAGGAAGAAGGCGATATAAATGTCCGATTCGAGGTTGCCCGAGAGATACATGATTCCGGCGGTGAGACCGGTGTCCACCATGACCAGCGTGGCCACAAACCACCCGGCTTCCGTGATCCGGGTGGGCAGCCTGAGCAGCCCCCCGGTCAGGATCAGGAGCATAAACAACAGGAAAGCTTTGCCCTCATGGGGCAGGATCGTGTCCGGCCCAAAGAGAAGTTGGTAGCCCAGCGTCACCGTGACGAGGACTTGAAGCAGGACAATGGACGAGAGGGACGAGGTGATCGGGAGCACAATGGACGAAGAGACAGACTGGACGGGCAGGGACGAGCCTCCCCGGGGTGAGCCCCTCGGCGTGCCCCTCGAGGGGGTCGGTTCGGACGTTAAGGTCGCCGGCATTCTAGTGTCTTCCTAGTGAGCCAAACGTATACCATCCATTCTAAAAACTACCTAGTTTTTTCTGTTTTTTTCCTGGGAATGGGCGAAGGTGAAGGGGAGGTGGTTCAAGGCCTCACCAAAGCCCACGATTTCCGGGTGGCACGGCCAGGAGATGCAGAAGATTGTTCTGTTGTGACGTAAGCTCATTGTTTGTTCAATGGGAAATCTTTACCGGGGCGCATAGCCAACAGGGCGGGAGTAAACGGGGGATCCGTAGGGTGCCTGAAGGCCTCGTAAAGATAATTTTACCATATGAGCGTTTTTCCTCAATATTTGGTGTTGACATCTAAATTCACCAACTATATATTGCGGTCGTCCAAGAGCGAACAAGGGAGGTTCAGTAGGGAATTTTGCCAGGAGGACCACATGCTCCGAACGGAGTTCGACCAGGTCGAACACGAGTCCATGGTCCGGCAAGTGGCTGAGCAATTTACAAAGGAGGGCTATACGGTTCTCGCGAATATTCCTGGATATCGCTGTCCGCAAGAAATTGACGGGCATGTTCCCGATATCGCTGCCATCAAGGGGCAACAAATGATCGTCATCGAGGTGGAAACCGCCACCAGCTACAAGGCCCACATCCTCACCCCGACCAAGAATCTCCAGCCTTTTTTCCAGCGCCCGCAATAGCGGTTCCGTCAGACCGGTCCTTGAGTTTGGCCTTCCAAGCCCTGATCGATATGAGCGCCAGGCTCATCCCGCCCGGTGAGCCGATCCTCCCTGCGAGTGAGTCAGCATGGACCCCTCTGTGTGTTTGTGTTCCTCAAGGGTAAGGAATTATCGAAACCGTATTTTAACCTACATAGACACACGTCCTTGTAGCAACGTCTAAGCTGTGGTTTCTTGAATGGTGGTGGAGGTGTCTACCTTGGTTGTGCCCACAAGGTAGCTGACGTCTCTCATCCTCCTGAAGAGATGTCCCTCCACCACTTTTCTGTCCGGGGCCAGCTCAGCAGGGGAGGCAAAAGCGCCTCTATTTTGTGGGGTTCCGGGAAGTACCGGGCGGGGACTAGCGGTGACGTTTATAGCGACGGCAGGCTTTCACAAAGGCCCGGAACAGCTTCTGGGTGGGCCGGCTGTCGGGTAGGCGCTCCGGGTGCCATTGCACGGCGAAGAGCTCCGGCGAACCGGGTTTTTCCATGGCCTCGACGATTCCATCTGGGGCGAGGGCGGAAGGAATAAAATCTGGCGCCAACAGCCGAATACCCTGATGATGGGCCGTGGCGACCAGGGCCCTCCCTGGTCCCAGAATCCTGGCCAGCCTGGTGCCGGGGAGAATGCGAACCGGGTGGGCTCCATTTTTGACGCCCATGTGATCCACCACCGGCCCGTTTTTGGCTGGCTGCAGGTGCTGGTGCAAGGTCCCCCCTTCCAGCACATTGACCAATTGCATGCCGTAACAAATGCCCAGGATGGGGAGCCGCCGACGCTTGCCCGCCTTGTACAGCCAGGCCTCAAAGGCCGTCCGTTTCGGAAAGATCACATTGGTGTGCTTTTTGGGGCGCTCCCCGTAGAGGTTCGGGTCCAGGTCGTCCCCGCCCACGATTACCAACCCATCGATCCCCTCTAAATACCGCCGGAGGAGCGCCCGCCGGTGTGCGATCGGCAACAAGACCGGATGCCCGCCGGCGGCCGTGATAGCTGAGGCGTATCGATGGTCACAGAGCAAGTCATAGGCCGTAAAATCCTGCCGTTTGGAAATGGCTTCGCACGTGATCCCGATCAGCGGGGCGCGCCGCATCTCACCCATAGAGCGGGGCTCCCTTTCTTCCCAGCCACACGCGGTCGGTGTTGGGCAGGGTGACCTTCAGCGCGTGCGCAAAGTCCCGCAGATGGTTGCCACTCAAAAGCTGCTGGAGGCCGTGGGTGTACCGTTTGCCGAACCGCCGTTGCCAGGTCTGGGGATGCTCGTGGCGAGCCAACAGCGCGGCATCGTGGACGATCCGGGCGCCGTTATACCCCCGTTTCAACAACCTAAACACCTCGTAAATTTCATCGGGAATATCCATGTGTTCCAGCTCTTCCCGATGTTCCCAGAGGAACCGGTCCAGGTACTCGGAAGCCGAAAGCCACTCGCCGTTCCAGGGCAACTTACATCGCACGCCTCGAGAAGCGGCGTCAAGCCTGGCCTTCAGGTAGTCGGCATGTTTCATCCGGTTGGCTGCGGCCTTTCCCTTGAGCCACCGCAGGGCGACGGCTTTGGAGACGCACAGCGCAGCGACGATGAATTCCGGAATGTTCGTATCCATAACCCGAATTTCCAATGTCGGGGGCTTGGTTTTCCGACCGGGGCTGTACACCAACTCTCGGGTGTCCACCGAGGTCAGTCGCCCCCGCCGGGTCACGGTGAAGTAGGCCTCGCTGCCACGGAGAAATCGGTTGGAGGCTTTTCCGGTGATCTTTTTCCCCCACACGGGAGAGTTCGCCCCGATGGCGATCAGAAACGGCAGTTGGTCATGCAGGTGCCAGGCCAGCGAGGCCGCTTTCTCATGGTTGAGCTTCCTTCCCGCCACGGACAGATGGAGGTGGGCGCCCGCGAACCGGTTGGTCCAGCCGCCCACCAGAAGGGGAATGCGATGGTCCTGGTCCTCCTCCCGGCTCCGGTACAACCCGCGAAGGTATTTCCGCAGCCCGGCCTTCAATAAAAAGAGGGCTTCCCTTACCGTGACGAAGGGCCGGCTGTTGTACTCGCTCCCGATGGAGGCGTCGCGGGTAAACCGCTCGCCGGCTTCCGACAAGCCTGGTCGGGGTTTCGACAGGCGTCGGCCGATCTGATAGTCCGCGGTGTCGATACTGTAGGCCTCGATCTCGACCCCGATGATGATGCGCTTATGAAATTCCGTCATGCTGCTCCTTAGGATTCCGGCGGCTCGAAACTTCGAGCCAGGAGACCTCCTGTTCCAATGTCACGGGTGCTCTTCCCGGCGATTCCGCGGGAAGACTCTGACCAGGCATTGTGGGGGGCTCACCTGAGGCGTAACCAGCGTTGTCCCTTTGCCTTAGATTGCCTAGCCAGGACCATGCCGCTCCACTTAGGTTCAGGCCAGGGATTCGGCTGGGGTGACTTTGCGGCGATGAATGACGCGTGAGTACCTTATCATAAACCTGCTCAATATCCGAGTCCCTGGCAAGCACATGGAACCAACGGTTTGAAAAAGAAGTGGTATGATTGGCCTTTAGAATCGGGCCTGTCGATCCGACAGGCGCTGTTGGTCGGAACAACGGGGAGGGAGGACATGGTCGAAAACTGCAAACTCGGGGTGATGATACTGGGCCTGGTCACTTTCTTGTCCTCAGGTCCGGCGTTTGCCAAGGTGGACCGGGAAAAACTCATGACGGAAGCGGGGGTTTACGGAACCTTTGCCGTATTCAGGGTGGATGGAGCCTGGTGGAAGCTGGACAAGGCCACGCGGGATCCGGCCGCGGCAGAAGTAAAAAGTCTGGTCCAGAAGTATGAGGACAAAGTCATCACCGACCTTTACCTCCTGCGAGGGTTGTCCGAGCAGGCCGATTTTTTCGTGCGAGTCCATGCCACCGAATTACTCTACACCCAAAATTTCCTTACCGACTTTATGGCCACGACGCTGGGAAAATACCTGACCAACACGGAGACCTACAACGGCCTCACCAAAAAAGCCAATTACGTCCCTGGTTTTCCAGACGATCTTAAAGCCAAGCTCAAAACACCGCCGGATCCCGGCCCCAAACCGTACGCCATCGTGATCCCGATCCGGAAGAGCGCCGACTGGTGGCTCCTCGACCAGGAGGCTCGGACCGACCTCATGAAAGAGCACACGGAGCCCACCGTGGCTTATCTCAAGACCGTCAAGCGGAAGCTGTATCACTCCAGCGGCCTGGACGATTTTGACTTCCTCACGTATTTTGAGACCGCCAAACTGGATGATTTCAACAATTTGTTGATCGGTCTTCAACAGGTGGAGGAATATCGGTATACCGAACCCTTCGGCCGCCCCCTTCTTCTCGGGACCTTCCGTACCCTGGAGGAGCTGCTCAACCTGCTGGTCCGGTGAAACTTAGACGAAAAAGTCCTCCTGGAAGGGGCGGAGGTCCACTTCCAGTGTCCAGGCGCTTGGGGCCTGCTTGACCAGGCTCCAATACGAATCCGCGATAGCGGCCGGATCCAACAAAGGGCCGGAGGGGGCGGCAGTGGGTTGTCGCCGCGGCTCCGTCGGGCCGATCACCCCATCGATCACCACGTGAGCCACGTGAATCCCCTTTGGCCAAAGCTCGCGAGCCAGGGATTCCGCCATGCCGCGTACCGCGAACTTGGCGCTGCTGAAGTCCAGCGCTCCCCCTCGACCCCGGATGGAGGAGGTTGCGCCCGTGAAGATGATCGTGCCCGAACCCTTCCGCAACATGTCCGGAACAGCCTCCCGGGTACACAGCAAGGCGCCATAGGCCGCGACACGCCAAGCCGACTCGAATTCCTCAAGGCTCAGGTCCACGAGTCCTTTCCATGCGGACTGACTGGCATGGTTGATTAGAATCTCCACGGGACCCAGAGTCTCCCGAACCCGATTGAACGCGCTGCTCACCTGTTGGGGGTTCGTCACGTCACAGGGAACAGCCAGGACTCCTGGTGGTCCCGAGCCGGAGGCGCCCCGTCGGAATTCCTCCTCCAAGCTAGTCAGGTAGGATCCTGACCGGGCCAACATGCCGACCCGGCATCCTTCCTGTCTGAATTTTCGGACCAAGGCTTTCCCGAGGCCGGGTCCCACGCCCGCGATGACGGCCACCTGGCTCATGGACTCCGCCTGCCTCCCTGCAAGCCGGTGGTTTCGTCGGAACTCCTAAACAAAGCTCCGCTCCTTATTTCCCCGACAGGGCCGGTAAGTCGGTTTTGGGGGTGTCAGGGGCGGGCCGATAGTAGGACAAAGCTTCGGGCATCCATTTCTGGAGCTGTTCGATTCTGGTGCCGTGGCTTGGGTGAGTGGACAAAAATTCAGGCGGTTGGCCCCCGGACGTCTCCGACATCCGTTCCCAGACCCGGACCGCCTCCTTTGGATCGTAACCGGCCTGGGCCGCCAACAGGAGGCCGACATAGTCCGCCTCCGACTCATGAGCGCGACTGAAGGGAAGGAGGATGCCCACCGAGGCGCCAAGGCCAAGCGCAGCCATGGCGGCTTGGGTGAGCTCCGGATCTCCTCCCTGGGAGGACAGGGCGACGCCGGCGGCCGTGAGCCCGATTTGGGCCAGGAGCCCCTGGCTCATTCGCTCCGCCCCGTGGCGGGCCAGAGCATGGACCACTTCGTGGCCCATCACCGCGGCCAGGCCGTCTTCGTTCTTTGCGACCGGAAACAGGCCCGTGTAGACCGCGATCTTGCCTCCCGGCAGGGCGAAGGCGTTCATGGTGTTGTCGTCCTTGATCACCGAGACTTCCCACTGGAACTGCTTGGCCCGCTCCGCGTACTTGGAGTTCTTGGCGGCCTCAATAATGCGCTCCGCGATCCGCTGGACCGGCTGCACTTCACGGGGATCATTGGAGAGGGTGACCTTCGGGTCGTTCAGAATTTCGGCATAGGCTTGGGCGCCGAGCTGGATCTCCTGCGATTCAGGCACCAGGAGAATCTGAGCGCGTTCCGTGTAGGGGTTGGTCGCACAGGAGGCCAGCGCCAGGACATAGCCGGCCGCCCAGAGGATCAGGGTGGCAGAGCGTGTGCACCGATGGCCGAAAATCATCGACTCCTGGCGAAAGGCTGTGGGGCAGCCCCAGTATACCTCAAGGAAGAGGGTGATGGTGAGCGACCCTTCGCCTCGATCAAAAATCGAATGCCGTGATCACGGATAGGAGGACCAGATGCTGCTCCCGCGTGAGGCCAATCACGCCGGGAGAAATTTCCCCCCTCTTGAAAAACCCTCCATCCACGCCTGTGGACTCATCGTACCGGTGTTCCAGTCTGATGACCGCGGAGCGCCAGGCCGAGGACAGTCGGTATTCCAGCGTGCTCGTCACGGCCTTGAGCAATTGCTCGGACCCGGTGATCCGCCCGTTCCGGTCCCAGTAAAATTCGGGGCGGACCGCTACGCTCCAGGGGCCGGACACGTGCCAATGGGCATAAAATGCCGCGGCAGTCCAAAATGTCCGCGGATGCCCTGGGCGCTCAGCAGCATTTTCAGTGCCTACATCGTAGGCGAAGGCCAAGGTCACCTGATCCCCTTTCCATTCCAGAATACTGTCCGAGAAAAACCGCCAAAATTTGAGGGCCGTTTCGGACTGATCCGGGCCATAGTAGAGGTTTTCGGTGAAGGTGAGACGGGGAGCC
>JBFFYZ010000086.1:0-7358 GCA_041568895.1 Nitrospiraceae bacterium | reverse complement strand
TGGGGTCGTACCGCATGACCGAGAAAAACAGCAAGGCCACGATGTCCGCGGCGGAGCAGCAACTGGTGGGGTGGCCGCTCCCGGCTTCCGAGGTGGCGCGGACGCTCTCGATTCGGAGGTTGGTGGCGATGTTCTGGAGGGCGGCGATCAAATCCGGTTTTGCGGTGCTGGGGGAACCCATCTCGTCTCCTTGCTCGGTGATGGTTGAAAGCGGCGGCTGCCGGGGACCGACTGGGCCTCATGGCCGGAAGCGTCCCGAAAAGGGGGCAGGACGTGCGTCGTGCCCCAGGCGGGAAGCCTAACAAACGGAACCGGAGGGAGTCAACGTGGCCACCATGGAAGCCTTCTGTACAAGACTTCCCGGAAGGACCATCCTACCGGCTTCTCTGTGGGGCCGCACCGTGCTGGAAGAAGCGGTAGAGCAGGTAGGCAGTGATGGCCACGACCACCGCCAGCAAACTGTAGGAGAACTGGTTGGTTGCGAGCTTCAATTCCACGAGCACCCGAGAGAGGCCGAAGGACACGATCACGGCGTCGAAGCTCATGCACAGCCGCCGAAAAGTTTCAGGATCCAGCCAGCGGATGAGGAACGTCCCAAGGGGAATGCCGACCAGGACGCTGGGCACGATGTACGGAATGATCGCCAGGCTTTCAATGCTGTATAGCCCGATGAAATAGTAGGCCACGGCAGTGAGGGACGATTCCGCCACGCGAATGATACTCAGCGCCGCTCGAAAATCCTGCTTCGCATAGCCTTGGTTGTTAAACAGCAGCGCCAGCGGGGGTCCGGAAATGGTCGTCAGGGAATAGAGCAAGCCGATTCCTGCGCCGAACGGGACGGCAAAGGTTTTTTCGGCCCGGATCGGCTTTCTCACCCCGGCTGCCTGGAGCAGAATCAGGGGCAGGAGCAGGAAATAGGTGATGAATTTGACCCACCCTGGATGCACCAGGAACAGCGCATAGCTTCCGCCAATGATCCCTAGAACCAACCCGACCACCATGGGAATCAGGCGTTTATAGATGCGCGGCACGCTCTTTCTATTGAGGAACAAGACATACCCGTTGATGACCACTTCCACCAGCACCAAGGCCGGGTTCAAAATTCGATTCACATAGAACAGCAACGCCACGGGCACGGTGATGGAGGAAAATCCGTACCCGAGCCCTCCATTGACCGTGGCCGCCACGAAAGTAATCAGGATGAGGACGACATGTTCCATGGGAATCCTTTAGGAGCGGTATCCCGACGACGGATCGGAAAGTTGCTCGGCCTTCAATCGCGACGGTTGGCTACCGGCGCAGAGGTGACCGATTGTGTGGAAAATGGTCCTCACTTCCGTGGCCCGGACGCGAAGTCGCTGAGTGTGTAATGGTCAAGAATTTGGGCAATGGCATGGCGCACTTGGCCCATGACCTGCTGCAACGGGCAACGGGGTTTCATGGCGTACGGGCAGTCGGAACATTTTTGGTAGGCCGTTTTGCTGACGCAGCTGATGGGGGCCAGGGGGCCGTCCAGCAATCGGATTACCTGGCCCAGGGTGATCTGGTGGGGTGGCTTGATCAGGATATAGCCGCCGCTGACCCCGCGGCGACTGGCCAGAAGGCCGGCATGCTTCAGCTCCAGGAGAATTTGCTCCAGAAATTCCACCGGAATATGTTGCCGTTTGGCGATGTCCTGCCGCTGGAGGCGGCCTTTCCCATAGTGCCGGGTGAATTCAATGAGGGCACGGAGGGCGTACTCGCTTTTTTTGGAAAATTTCATGAATTCAAACAAAGTTTACTAAGTTAGTTCACTTTCACAATAGCGCAATCAGATTTCGGAGTCAACCCAGAAAATTTCCGAGCTCAAATTTCGCCGAAGAAGTTGAAAAGTGAAGCGATTCGCATTCCGATCCGGGCACGCGTGACGCGCCGGGAGGGCTCGAACCTATCTTGACACCGCATGCCGTTCTTGTTAGTTTGGGCTGGCTTCTGAGGCGAAGGCGACCTTAGAATGTGGTGATTCCATCATTCGAACAGATCCCCTGGCGGCGCGCCGGGCCACAACGGTAAGGACCTCATGTGACCCTCCAGGATTTAATCCTCTCCCTCCATCGTTTCTGGGCCGCCCAAGGCTGCGTTCTTCATCAACCATATGATCTCGAAATGGGGGCCGGGACTTTCCACCCGGCCACGTTTCTTCGGGCGTTGGGGCCTGAGCCCTGGCGGTCCGCCTACGCCCAGCCCTGCCGCCGGCCGACCGACGGCCGGTACGGCGACAATCCCAACCGGCTCCAGCATTACTATCAGTACCAGGTGGTGCTCAAACCCTCCCCGGACGAGGTGCAAGCGCTTTACCTGGACAGCCTGAAGCACCTCGGCATCAACCCCAAGCAGCACGACATCCGGTTCATTCAGGATGACTGGGAATCGCCTACCTTGGGCGCGTGGGGGCTCGGCTGGGAGGTTCGGCTTGACGGCATGGAAATCACCCAGTTCACCTATTTTCAGGAAATCGGGGGCATCGAGCTGAATCCCATTACAGTGGAGCTGACCTACGGCACCGAGCGCATCGCGATGTACCTCCAGCAGGTCAACAACGTGTACGATCTGGCCTGGACGGAGGGCACCACCTACGGGGACATCCATCACGAGACCGAAGTCCAGTTTTCCAAATACAATTTTGAGTTGGCGGACGTGGCCACGTTGAGTGCGGGGTTCCAGGCCTGGGAGGCCGAAGCCAAGCGCCTGCTCGCGGCCGGGTTGACCCTTCCGGCGTATGATTGCTGCATCAAGACCTCCCATCTCTTCAATTTATTGGACGCGCGGGGCGCCATCAGCGTGGCGGAGCGGACCGGCTACATCGCGCGGGTCCGGGCCTTGGCTCGGCAGTGCGCGGAAGGCTACATCGCGGACCGGGAGGCCAAGGGCTTTCCGCTGCTGAAGACGAACAAGCCGGCCTCGACGGCGGCGCGGTAGGCCTGAGCAGGATGCCCAAACCATCCCGAAAGAGACCGACACCCAAGACCTCGGGCAGCCGGGGTCCGGAAGCCGCCGACCTGTTGCTGGAAGTGGGCACCGAGGAGCTTCCGTATCACTTCATCAAGCCGGCGCTGGAAGCCCTGGCCGAATCCGCCGCGCGACTGCTCAAGGATTCCCGTCTGGTCCACGGACGCCTGTGCACGATGGGGACGCCCCGTCGATTGGTTTTGACCGTGGAATCCGTGGCCAGCCGGCAAGCCTCGGCGGTGGTGGAGGCGATGGGCCCTTCCCGGGGCGTGGCCTATGACGCCTCGGGCCAGCCGACCAAGGCGGCCTTGGGGTTCGCCAACTCCCAGGGAGTTCAGGTAGGCGAGCTCGAAACCCGGGCCACGTCCAAAGGGGAGTATGTCTTTGCGGTGAAACGGGACTCCGGGCGTCCGGCCTCGGCGGTGTTGAGCGACTTGCTGCCCCAGGTGATCACCGGCCTGTCCTTTCCCAAGGCCATGAAATGGAATGACACGGGCTTGCGCTTTGCCCGGCCGATCCGGTGGGTCCTGGCCCTCCATGGCGACCGGACGATTCCCTTTCGGGTCGGCGACCTCGGTTCCGGAAACCGGTCCTGGGGCCACCGGTTCTTGAGCTCCGGCACAACTCCAAGCCGGCAAGGGCTAAAAATTCAAAATCTAAAGTCATACTTGAAGGTTATTCAGAGCCAGGGCGTCATCGTGGACCCGGAGCGCCGCCGCGCCATGATCCTCGCCCAGCTCGCGTCGCTGGCGAAGTCCGCCCGTGGCCAGGTGCACCGGGACGAAGATCTTCTGGAGCAGGCGATCTTTACGGTGGAATACCCCCAAACCCTCCTCGGCGGGTTTAATCCCCAATACTTGACCCTGCCCAAGGAAATTCTGATCACCTCCATGAAGGAACACCAGGGGTTCTTTTCGTTGGTCCGGACCGACGGCACCCTCCTCCCGAATTTCTTGGCGGTCAGCAACATGAGGCTGTCCAACATGCGCTTGATCCGGGAGGGGAACGAGCGGGTCCTCGGGGCCCGGCTGGCGGACGCCAAGTTTTTCTTCGATGAAGACCGGAAGGTGACCTTGGCCCAGCGGGTGGACAAGCTGAAGACCGTGACCTTCCATCAGAAGCTGGGGACCATGTACCAGAAGACCGAACGGGTCATGGCTCTGGCAGCGAAGCTGGCGGAAGCGCTCGGCAACCCCTCGCTGCAAGACCCAGCTCGCCGGGCGGCCCAGTTGAGCAAGGCCGATCTGTTGACCGGGATGGTGGGGGAGTTCCCCGCGCTTCAGGGAATCATGGGGCGGGAGTACGCCAGGCACGACGGAGAGCCGGAAGCGGTGTGCCGGGCGATCGGCGAACAATATCTTCCCCACTCGATGGAGGGCCCGGTTCCGGACTCCGACCCGGGGAAAATCCTCTCCCTCGCCGACCGGCTCGATACCCTGGCCGGATTTTTCCACGTCGGGCTGGTCCCTTCCGGATCGGAGGACCCGCTGGGGCTGCGCCGGCATGCGACCGCGATAGTCAGGGTCATCCTGGAAGGCCGGCTCCGGCTGGCGATGGGCGACCTTTTGGCCCAGGCCAAGGAGCTGGTGGCCGGCCAAGGATTTCGGGGCGCCGCACCGGCCGACGCAGCCCGCGGCAAAGCGGTCTCGGCCGACCCGGGGGAGTTCCTGGCCGACCGCCTCCGCCATTACGGGCGGACCCTCCACGGCTTGCGGGACGACGTGATGGAAGCCGTGTTGCAGTCGCCGGGCAGCCGTTCGCTGGATCTGGTGGATCTGTCGGCCCGGATGCAGGCCTTGCAGGCGATTACGGCTCGGCCCGAATTCGACCCCTTGATTATCGGCTTCAAGCGCGCGCATCGTCTGGTGGAAAAGGAACAGTGGACCGGCGACACGATCGACGGCGCCCTCCTGCAACATCCGGCCGAATCGGCCCTCAAGAAAGTGCTGGATGAGACCCGGCAGGTGGTGCCGGCGGCCATTGACCGCGGCGCCTATGGCGAGGCCCTGGACGCTCTGGTCCGGATGAAGCCGGCTATCGACGAATTTTTTGTGGGGGTGCTGGTCAACGCCGAGGATCCGGCCCTCCGGGGCAATCGGCTGTCTCTCTTGCGGGGAGTCGACCGGCTGTTTTTGTCCTTTGCGGATTTTTCCCATATCCTGGTTCCGGGCGGCTGAGGTGAGCGGGTGAAGAAGGTGGCGACCGTGAGAGGTCATGACGATCCCGGACGATAGCGTCAGTCATCCGACCGAGCCTCTGGACGAGGAACGACAGCGGCAGTTGCGGCGATACAGCCGGAGGGCCACGGCGGCCGTGATGCTTCTGTGCAACGGGGTTTTGGTGTTGGGCATCTGGGGGAGCGGCGTGGATCTTGAGCGGTTGATCAGGATGCCGGATCAATTTCATCCCGCCCAACACGTCTGCCTGCGGCCTTTGTGGCAGAAGGTCTCGGGGGTGTCCCAGCCGGTGCGGATTTGCGCCGAATGGATCGACTTGTCGGATCCGACCGGGGAGACGCACATGCTGGCCCGGGAAACGGAAGTCGTGCAGAGCGCGGACGGCAAATTATATTTCGACCATGGCTCCCGGGTGGACTACCGGTTGTTCCTGCTCGGGGCCTTCCTGCTGGCGGTCATCGTGTCGGGGATCGTGCTGGAACGGTATCTCATTGCCCGATACCGGATGCGGCTCGGGATTCCCGGGCCCGGAGGGTAGGGGTTTCATGACATTCATGCAATATTTTCTTAATCGGAGAGAGGAGTAGGAGTCGTGGGCACGAAGAAATACGTCTACTACTTCGGAGACGGAAAAGCCGAAGGGACCGGAGACATGAAAAACCTCCTGGGCGGGAAGGGGGCGGGTCTGGCCGAAATGACCAACCTCAAAATCTCGGTCCCGCCGGGCTTCACGATCACCACCGAGGCCTGCGTTGAGTATTACCGGCGGGGCAAGACCTATCCGCCGGGCCTGTGGGAGGAGGCCCTCAGGTGCCTGAAGCGGGTGGAACGATCCCTGGGCGCCCGATTCGGGGATCCCCACAGCCCGTTGCTGGTGTCGGTCCGGTCCGGGGCCCGCGCCTCCATGCCGGGCATGATGGACACCGTGCTCAATGTCGGCCTGAATGACCAGACGGTCCAAGCCCTGGCCACCAAAACCAAGAATGAACGGTTCGCCCAGGACGCCTATCGCCGGTTCGTCATGATGTTCGGCAGCGTGGTGATGGGGGTGGAGCGGGAGCGGTTCGAGAGCATCCTGCATCACAAAAAGGCCGAGCTGGGCGCCGCGCTGGATACGGACTTGGACGCCAAAGCCCTCAAAGAATTGGTGCTTCGGTTCAAGGACCTGGTCAAGGACGAGACCGGGCGCGCCTTTCCGGAAGAACCGCTGGATCAGCTCAAGATGGCCATCAACGCCGTCTTTTCCTCCTGGTATGGCGACCGGGCGGTCACCTACCGACGCCTGTACAACATTCCGGACAATTGGGGGACGGCGGTGAACGTCGTGGCCATGGTCTTCGGCAACATGGGGAACACCAGCGGAACCGGCGTGGCGTTTACCCGAAACCCGGCAGCCGGCGAGCCCAAGTTCTTCGGGGAATGCCTGCTCAACGCCCAGGGCGAGGACGTGGTGGCCGGCACCCGCACCCCTCTGCCGGTCAACGCCCTGTCGAAACCTCTGCCTAAGGCGTACAAAGACCTGGTCACCACCTATCGCAAGCTGGAACGGCATTACCGCGACATGCTGGACCTGGAGTTCACCATCCAGGAAGGCAAGCTCTTCATGCTGCAGACCCGGGTGGGCAAGCGCACCGGAATCGCGGCCGTCCGCATCGCGGTGGACATGGTCAAGGAGGGCCTCATCAGCAAAAAGGAAGCCGTCCTCCGCGTCGGTCCGGAACAATTGTCCCAGTACCTCTACCCCATCTTCGATGCCGAGGAGGAAAAGAAGCACGCCGCCATCGGCAAGGGCTTGCCCGCGGGACCGGGAGCCGCTTCCGGCAAGATCGCGCTGACCCCGGACCGGGCGGTGGACATGCGGGCGCGCGGGGAGCGGGTGATCCTTGTCCGTCAGGAGACCAGCCCCGACGACATTCACGGCATGAACGCCGCGGACGGGTTTCTGACGGCAAAAGGAGGAATGACCTCCCACGCGGCCGTCGTGGCGAGGCAGATGGGCAAGGTCTGCGTGGCCGGCTGCGAGGGGGTGGATGTTCAGGGCGCAAACAGCGTCAAGATCGGCGGGCAGCAGTTCAAGGAGGGGGATTACCTGTCGATCAACGGGTTCACCGGCGCCGTGTACGCCGGGGACATCCCGGTCGTGGAGTCCGAGGTGATCCAGGTCATCCAGGGGAAACTCAATCCCCAGGCCTC
>JBFFYZ010000085.1:0-7441 GCA_041568895.1 Nitrospiraceae bacterium | reverse complement strand
GCAATCAAAAGTAATCCGAGTGAGTTTCCGTTTATAACCCATTGGTTTGGACCTCCTGTCCTATTCCAAGGGGGTAAAGCCCGTTGCCGGTACCCAGAAAATCCTCAAAAGGCGCGCGCAACCCCCTTGTGAACCCAATACCCCACCCAAAAGAGGGTACCCGAAATGGGGGTACCGTACCGTTTGAGGATCGTTTTTGTCAACTGATCTATTTGCCTTGGCCTGAAGAAAGAAAAACTATGGGAAGGCTGGTGCTACCCAACCGGAAGGAGAGTTTGAGGAGAGCACCGCCGGGCCTGCTAAACTCCGAGACCCAATAGTTTTGATTGGGTGACCACAAAAGAAAGCCTTCGCACCTGTTCAGGGTGCGCGAGGCTCGATTATTCATACGAACGTGACGCCGGCCTCCTGCACCTCATGGTAGGGCAGGAGCCAGACCATGGACTCGTCGTGCAGGTCCACGACCTGAAACCGGTTCCCCCAGGGATCGCGAAAATCACAGCGGAAGCCGCGCAAAAGCTTCAGCTTGTATTTTTTGGTGAGCTTCCGGCGGATCTCCCTGATCTGCCGGTTGTCGCGCACCATGAGGCCCACGTGTTTCGTCCGGTCCGGCTGGAGCGTTTTCACTTTGAAGATAGCCATGAATTGGTGCTCGCCCAGCTTGCACCAGGCCGCCCCTTCCCCGCCACGAAGCATTTTCAAATTAAAGACGTCCTGATAAAACTTCACCGCCTTTTTCACGTCGTCCACCTCGATGACGATGTGATTGCATCCATAGACTCGAACCGCCATGCCGCCTCCTTCTTCACATGCTCGGCCCAGCTCAGAAGCGTGACGCTGTGAGCGTCACGTCCGCCCTGGCCCAGACCTCCTGAAACTGCTTCCGGGCTTCCTTGGCTGCCTCGACATGCCCCTGCTCGCGCAAACTCTGCGCGAGGCCGAACAGGGACCACCCGTTGCGCGGATGCCGCTTGAGGTCCTCCCGGTACACGGCTTCCGCTTCCTTGGCCCGCCCCTGCGCCAGCAGCGCCGCCCCCAGCGGCTGCCGGACCGGAGTCGGCCAGTGCGGCGGCTCCATATAGGGCAGGTCGTCCTCCAGCCGCACCCCTTCCTTCAGCAACCGGATCTGCTCGTCTTTTTTGCCCTCCCGGCCCGCGATCTCCGCGGCCAGCAGGTGGCGGGCGATGGCGACCATCGGGGAGAGCGGCACCGTCGGGACTTCCGCAGCATAGGCTTTCCAGGTTTCACTCTGGGCTAATGACTCCAAGGCAGCCAGTTCTCGCCGGGATTCATCCAATTGTCCCTGCGCAGCAAACGCCAGGCCCCGAACATAATACCGGATCGCCGTGGCATACTTGAATTCGGGATTCGGCGCAGGCCGGCCGAGGATCTCTTTCCACCGGCCGAATTGCGCCAGCGCGAATTGCTCCGTGGACACTAACGGTTCCACCATGGGGAAGTCTTCGATCTGATCCACCGACAGCACCCGGGCGATTTTCTTGCCCGCCTCGATCGCCAAGGCGCTGCGGCCTTCGATCATCGCCGATTGCCAGAGGAAGTGGATGTTATGCGGGTAATAGGCCGCGGGATAGAGCCCCTGCGCCTGGGCTTGGGCGAAGTAGGCCTCATCGGCCTTGGCCGCCAGCTCGTTGAGCCGGGCCACGTCCTCGTACCGGCCCACCCGCAGGTAGATGTGGGCGGGCATGTGGACGAGATGTCCGGCCCCTGGCACCAGGTTGACGAGGCGATCCGCCGCCGTCTCGGCACGGCTTGGATCCGCCGAGGCCTCGACGGCATGGATGTAGAGGTGCAATGCGAGGGGATGCTCGGGCTCCCGCGCGAGAACGGACTCCAGCGTGCCGACTATCTCCTCGGTCACTGCGAGGGGCCGGCTGTCCTCCGTCCAATAGTTCCAGGGTGTGGTGTCCATGAGGGCTTCGGCGAACAGGGTCGCGGCATCCAAGTCGTCCGGGTACCGGCGAACCAGTTCCCGCATCGCATCGGCGTAGGCCCGATCGAGTGCCGAGCGGTCCTCCGGCGGAGGAGAGGTATACCGGGTGGAGAGGGCCAGGATGTAGTCCTGCTCGCGCTTGGAAACCTTCCCTGCGCGCCGGAACGCTTCCTGCACGGCCACGAAGGCCTCCTGCCCCGCCTTCGCGTCCATCGGCGCGTTGATGTTCGGACCCAGGGCGTAGGCCACGCCCCAATAGCACATGGCGCAATCCGGGTCGAGCCTGGCCGCTTCGCGAAAGGACCGGATGGCTTCCTCATGGTTGAAGGCGAAACACCAGATCAATCCCTGATCGAAATAGCGTTGGGCCAGCGGGGTTGCGGCCGTGATGGGGTGGTGGTGGGAGCCCAGATTGTCGAAGAGCGGGGCCGTGCGTTCCCCGCTCGTCGTCAGTCCATTCGAACAGGCCCCAAGCGACAGGATCGTTGCAAGTGCGGTTATATGCGCAATGAGTCTGTTGAGCCCCAGTCGTTCCATTGGCCTCCTCTCTCTTAATTTCCGTATCGAAAACAGTGCACGACGTGATCATTCACCATCCCGACGGCCTGCATAAAGGCATAACAAATTGTGGAGCCGACGAAGGTGAATCCCCGGCGCTTCAGGTCCTTGCTCATCGCGTCGGATTCTGGCGTCGTGGCCGGAAGCTGCCTGAGCGACCTCCAGGCATTCACGAGGGGTTGGCCGCCCACGAACTGCCAGATATACGCGTCGAAGCTGCCGAACTCGTCCCGGACGGCCAGAAACGCGTTGGCGTTCCGGATCGCCCCCTCAATTTTGAGCCGGTTCCGCACGATGCCGGCATTGCGCAGCAGCTCTCGGACTTTCCCCTTGCCGTATTTGGCGACGACCTTCGGATCAAACCGATCGAACGCCTTCCGGTAGGCCTCCCGCTTTTTCAGGATCGTCTCCCAGCTCAGCCCCGCCTGCGCGCCCTCCAGAATCAGGAATTCGAAGAGCCTTCGGTCGTCATGAACCGGCCTGCCCCACTCCTCGTCGTGGTAGCGGATCATGAGGTCGCTCTTGGCCCATTCGCACCGTTTCCTGTTGGATTTGTTACCTTGTAGTGATTCTCCTTTTCCCATCAGCGCTTAATCATCAACCATGTGCTTTAACGCCTGAAGTTCGCGGTATAGCCCCGCTGCTGCATATGGGCAGCGTCCCGGTGGGAAGGCCTGCGGGATTCGAGGACAAGCCTATGGCGGCAAGTGCCAGGCAGGCATTCAAGACGGGAAGGATACGCTCATTCATGTCGGGATTAGCAAGGGGCACCCTCGCAGCTTAGCAGAGCCGACGGGAGTGGGCCAAGCAGGTGGGAAGAAAAACAGGGTCTGCTTTAACTGCTCTCCCACAACTGCTTCAGGCGCTGGGAACGGCCGCAGTTGAACTTGTAGAATTTATACTGGAACGAGTTCTTCTTGTAGAAATCCTGGTGGTAGTCTTCGGCGGGATAGAAGGTGGACGCCGGAAGGATCATGGTCACTATGGCCCCCGGAAAGCGTTTCCGCTTCTCCACGGTCTGCTTGGATTCCTCCGCGAGCTTTTGTTGCTGGTCATCATGGTAAAAGATGGCCGCACGATACTGCGTCCCCTTGTCGCAGAACTGCCCCCGCGAGTCCGTAGGATCGATGTTCTGCCAAAAGACGTCCAGTAATTTGTCGTAGCTGACCTTGGCGGGATCGTACTGGAGCTCGATGGCCTCGTAATGCCCGGTTCCGCCCGCGGAGACTTCCTTGTAAGTCGGATTCGGCTGATGGCCGCCGGTATAGCCGGAGGTGACGGCCACGACCCCGTCCACCGCCTCGAACGCCTCTTCCATGCACCAAAAGCATCCGCCGGCCAGGGTGGCTTTGGCAAGCGGTTGCTCGCCCGGGGCAGACTGACCCTCTTGGGGTGTGGACGCCAGGGCAAGCAGCAACGCCCCCCCCACCACTACGCTGATCAGAGCCAGACGCTTCATGCCTTTTAGTGTACTGCGCTCAATCCTCATTGTCGACTCCTCGTTATGGGTCGATTGATGGGTCTGTTTTTACCGGCCCGGGGTTAGGCAAACCGCGCCATGCCCAGTTTGAGCATGCTCTCTTCCTTGTGCACCCGCTCGTCGTAGCCGATCTGGCGGATCACGTCGCCCATGGTGGAAAAGTCGCCGTAATCCTTTTTGAAGGCGCTTTGGAACGGAATGGCGTCCAGTTCCGGATGATCGTGTGCGAACAACATGTATTCGTGCTCGGCGTGAGTTTCGAATTCGTAGTTCAACCGGTAGCTCCATTCCGGCTTCATCACGTAGAGCAGCCAGCTGATGTGATAATACACAAACGCGATGATTTGCGGCATGAGCCGGTATCGGATGAATCCTTCCCGGATCTTGTGCCGGTGGATCCATTCCTCCAGAATCAACAGGTGCCACTGCTCGTTGTCCTGCTGATGGCGCGCCTCCTGGATACGGTCAAAGATCCGTCTGGCGAAGTCCTCCTGCTCGTAGGTATGGGTGATCGCGATATACGCGACGTGCTCCCAGGCCTGATAGGGGACCCGGGCAATGACCTCCAACACTTTGAACTTGCTCCAGCTCCGCGCCCGCCCGTACAGGAGGTCCATCACCCCGAGCAGGATTTTGGCGAGCAGCCCGAACCTGGCCGGCGGAGCGGCCAGGGTCCTGGCCTGCTCGGTCCGTAGCTGTTCCGGATTCAATCGCGTCATGGCCATCCTTCCGGGGCGGTCAGCACCGCTCGCACAACATTCCGTTCAACGACTCGCCCAACGTCCACACGGCTGCGCCGAACAGGGCCAGGTCCTTCAGAAGAAATTGGCCCGGCGCTACGGACAGGGCCGGAAAGCCGCCCAGGCTGGATTCCCACACCGGTGGCGTGGACAGCATGAAGCTCAAGGTGCCCAGAAAGAGAATGGCCGCCAGCGCGCTCCCCGCGGCTGAGAGGGCCGCGGAGACCGGACGCGCCGCGATCATCACCCCGATGGCGATCTCCAACACCCCCAGCCAGTTCGAAAACGCCTGCACGCTGAAAATCTGATACAGCCAGCTCATCAAGGGGCTGTTGGCCACCAGCGGTTGGATGGCCTGGGCCTCGTACGCGGTGAATTTCATGGCGCCGATCCAGGCAAAAACGACGACGAGCCCGTATCGGGTCAGGATGGTTCCCAGCGCCTGCATCCGCTCGGCGAGGTCCATCCGGCCTTCCAAAGGTGCCGTGGTGGTAGCGGTCATCATGGCATCGTCCTCCTCATTCCCGTTGTTCTGAGTGGGTCACCTGTTCACGCGGTCGCGTGTCGAGGTCATATTGATGAATAGTCCGAGGAGGCAGACGTTCGTTACAGCGTACGGGCCGGCTCAGGGCTGGACTAGCTGCATCGGGTGGCCGTCCGGATCGCGCACGAGCAGGCCTTTGGTAAATCCCAATTCGGCCTTCGGGAGCGCAACCGCCCCCGAGGATACCAGCGCAGAATGCCCGTTTTCCACCCACCGCGCAGCGGCGGCCGTGTCCCCGGTCACCAGTCGGGTCTGCCAGTGGTAGAGATCGTTGGCCCGCGCGTCCGCGGGCATAGGACGGCCGTCGCCAGGCGCCAGGTACTCCAAGAATTCAATGCCGGGTCCCGCCGCCGCCCGGACCGCGGTGATGCGGAGGCGCGCCCCGAACACGTTGTTCAGGTGTTCCTGCTCGGAGCCGTAGTTTTCGCTTTCCCCCGCCACGGTCAGGCCCAGTCGGTCCCGATAAAACTGCAGGCTGCGCTCGGTGTCGCCCACGACGATGGCGGTGTGGTCGATCCCGAGAAAGAGGCGGTCGCCTTTGCGCTGCCACTTTGGATTGCCCTTGCCGGGCGGGAATTGCAAAATCTCCAGATGGTGCCCGTCGGGGTCCTTGAAATAAAAGGCCTTGATGCCCCCCGCATTGGGGTTCCAGTCGGGCAGCCGCTGCGGGCCGGTCGAGGCATGGCGGACTTTGTCCTGCCGCAGCCATTGATAGGCGCGGTCCATGTCGCTCACGATGATCGCAATGTGCTGGAACCAGCGGTCGTGGCTGCGGGAGTCCACGGGGATCGGGCGCCCCTGGGGCGCCAGGTATTCCGTCAGCTCGATGAATTCCTCCCCGAGCTTCATCCGGACCACGCGCATCCGGAGTCCGAACAGGCCCTGCAGATGCTCGTAGTCCTCACCCCACACCTCCACGTCGGAGACCTTTTCGAAGGACAGGACGTTCGAGTAGAACTCGACTGAGCGGTCCACGTCGCTCACGGTCATGCCGATCGAATCCACGGCCGTCACAAGCGGCTCGGCCGCTGCCGCCGAGGCCACCGCAAGGCAAAAGGAAAAAGTAAAAAGGTAAAAGTAGGAGATCAGTCCACAGATTTTTCCGTTTGAGTGCCTCTTTTTCTGGCGCACCACTATGTCCTTCCTGCTAGTAAACTTTTTACTTTCTACCCTCGCCTTTTTACTTGCCGCCTAGGCGGGCCAGCAGATGATCCCCCACCCGCATCGCGTTGGCGATGATGGTCAGGGAGGGATTGACGGCCGTGCTCGACACGAAAAAGCTCGCGTCCACCACGTACAGGTTGTCCAGGTCGTGCGCCTTGCAGTGCACGTCCAGCGCGGAGGCCTTGGGGTCACGACCGAACCGGACCGTCCCGCATTGATGCGCCGTCCCCGCGATCGGAATTTTCTTGCCCAAATAGAGATGCTGGGGAACCAGATGGCGCTCGCATCCCAGATGCTCGAGGAGGTTCTTCAGCTTGGCGACCAGCCTCCGGTGTCCTTCCAGATTGTTTTCGGTATAGCGCAGCATGAGGCTCCCCTCGCGATTGACCAGGACGCGGTTGTCCCGATCCGGGAGGTCTTCCGAGGTCAGCCAGAAATCTATGGAGTGCTTGGCCATCGCATCCAAGGCCAGCCCCGGCGCGAAGGCCGGCGCCCCGGACCGCAGTTGATCCAGGTCGGATTTGCCCAGCATTTGAATGTGGCCCAGGGGAAAATCCCAATCCGGCGACCGGTGATAGAAGTCGTTCAGCGCCAGGGTTTTTTGAAACAGGGTGGGATTGGGACGCTTGGACAGGGCCAGCAGCGCCGAATTGTTGTGGCACATGTAGTGCCGGCCGACGACGTCGGAGGAATTGGCCAGACCGTTGGGATGCTTGTCGTTGGCGGACCGCAGCAGCAGCGCCGCCGAATTGATGGCGCCGCAGGAGACCACCACTATGCCGGCCGAATATTCCTCCATCACTCCATTGCGCTCCACATGGACCTTGGTCACCTCCCGTCCGGACGGGCTTGTTTCGAGGCGGGTGACCAGGGCGTGGGTGAGCAGCGTGACGTTCCGGTGCTGCAGCGCCGGGTCCACGCAGGTGACCTGCGCGTCGGACTTGGCGTTGACCAGGCACGGATAGCCGTCGCACGTACCGCATCGAATGCAGGAGCTGGTTTCG
>JBFFYZ010000084.1:0-7447 GCA_041568895.1 Nitrospiraceae bacterium | reverse complement strand
TTGACAGGAAAGAGGAGGAAGAATCATGGCCTATAGTGAAAAAGTAGTGGATCATTTCAACAATCCGCGAAACATTGGCAGCTTCAAGAAGGAAGAAGAGAGCGTGGGAACCGGCATCGTCGGCGCCCCCGAGTGCGGAGACGTGATGAAGCTGCAGATCAAAGTAGAGAATGATAAGATCGTGGACGCCAAGTTCAAGACGTTCGGGTGTGGATCCGCGATCGCCAGTTCCAGCCTAGCCACCGAATGGTTGAAGGGCAAGACCCTTGACGAGGCGCAGAAAATCAAGAACACCGACATCGTGCAGGAGCTGAACCTGCCGCCTGTCAAGATTCACTGTTCCGTCCTGGCCGAGGATGCGATCAAAGCGGCCCTGAACGATTACAAGAAGAAGGGTGGCACCAAATAACCGGCCTCCCTTTGTTAACCCAAGATTGAGGAGTGCATCATGGATTCGACGCAAACGACGAAGAACGCCCCGGTGGTCACCTTGTCCGACGCCGCGCTCAAGGAAGTGAAGCGATTGCTGAATGTTCAGGGCATCACGGAGGGCGGTCTTCGGCTCGGAGTCAAAGGGGGCGGCTGCTCTGGGCTCAGTTATACCCTGAACTTCGACGAGAAAATCGGCGAGCATGATGCCGTGTATGAGGTCGAGGGGGTCAAGGTCATCGTGGACATGAAGAGCGCCATTTACCTCCAAGGGACCCAGTTGGACTTTCTCAAGGACCTGACCGGAGGAGGGTTCAAGTTCGTCAATCCCAACGCGGATAAAACCTGCGGGTGCGGCGAGTCGTTTTCCGCCTGATCAGCGCTCAGCCGGATTTTCAACGCATTGAAGGGAACGGGCATGGCGGGCAGGGGCCATGCCCGTTGTTTCAGGAGAGGATAATGGACCAGGCACAAAAAACAGCCTCTAAGCGCACGGAACTCCGGATGGCCCGCAGCATGTGCTGGCACTGCCAGTCGGAGATGACAGGGGAATATTTTTGTGACCAGTGCGTCAAGGTCCAACCGCTATCCAAAGAGCTGGATTATTTCACTTGCCTGGGCCTGCCCCGCCTGCTGACCATCGACAACGAGGCCTTGGAAGCAAAGTTCTATGACCTCAGCCGGGCATTCCATCCGGATTTCTTTCAAAGCAAAAGCCCGTCGGAACAGAGCATTAGCTTGGGCAATTCGGCCCTGCTCAATACCGCCTATCGGACTCTGAAGGATCCCATTCGCCGGGCAGAATATCTGCTCAAACTGGAGGCGGGGTCCGCGAAGGACATCCGCACCTCCCCTCCGGCTGATTTGTTCGAAGAAATCCTCGAACTCCAAGAAAACGTGGAGGAATTCCGGTCAACGACTTCCGACACAGACCCTGGCAAGATCGAGTCCCTTCGAACCAAACTTCTCGCCGAACGGGAAGGACTTGAGCAACGACAAAAGGAGATGGAATCCCGGTTGTTCAACTTGTTCACCCAATGGGATACCTTGGTGTCGTCAGACCAGTCCGGCACCGATTGGCAGGCCCGTAAGGATGCGGTCTTGAAAGAAATGCGTGAACTCCTCTCCCATCGGACCTATCTCCGCAACATCGTTGATGACCTGGCCGCCACTCTAGGGTAACGACAAAGACACCGAATCGGACATGGCACGTATCGTCGGCATAGACCTCGGCACCACCAATTCCCTCATCGCCTACATGGACGGCGAGACCCCCCGGGTAATTCCCGGGCGGGACGGCCGAACCATGGTGCCCTCGGTTGTGGCCTTGACGGACAACAGCCTGATGGTCGGCTCTCCCGCAAAAGAACATCTGATCAGAACTCCGGAACGCACCATCTATTCCGTCAAGCGGTTTATGGGGAAAACCCTGGAGGACGTCTCCGAGGAGCTCAAATATTTTCCGTACAAGCTCCAGGAGCAGGGCGGAGTCATCCGGATTCAGATCGGCGACAAGGCTTACTCCCCTCCTCAGATCTCGGCCATGATCCTCAAGGAGCTCAAGCTCCGGGCCGAAGCCCACCTAGGGGAAGAGATTAAAAAGGCGGTGATCACCGTTCCCGCCTACTTCAACGACGCCCAGCGCCAGGCGACCAAGGATGCCGGGTTGATCGCCGGGCTGGAGGTCCTGCGTATTTTGAACGAACCGACCGCCGCCTCCCTGGCCTATGGGCTTCAACGGAAGACCCAGGGACTCATCGCTGTGTTTGACCTTGGCGGGGGCACGTTCGATATTTCCATCCTCAAACTCAAGGACGGGATTTTCGAAGTCCTGGCCACCAACGGCAATACCCACTTGGGGGGCGATGATTTCGACCGAGTCATCCAGGACCTGATGCTCAACGAGATCAAAGCTCGCTACAACCTGGATCTACATGACTATCCAGACTCCCTGCAGGGAGCCCGGCTGGAGGCCGAACGGCTGAAAATCAAATTATCAGAAGAGCAGATCGCGACGGCGGTGGTGAACCTGCCGGCACAAAAGGGGGAGTTTCGGCTCGAACTCAAGCGGGATCAACTGGAAGCCTTGACCAAGGGCCTCGTCGACCAGACCCTCGCTCCCTGCCGTCTCGCGCTCAAAGACGCCGAACTCCAAGCCTCCGATATCGATGAGGTGGTCCTGGTAGGAGGTGCCACGCGCATGCCGCTGGTCCGACAACAGGTCCAGGAGCTGTTCGGGAAGGTCCCCCATAGCGAGCTGAACCCGGACGAGGTGGTCGCGTTAGGCGCCGCCGTTCAGGCCAATATCCTGGCTGGCGGAACGCAGGACATGCTGCTCCTTGATGTCACCCCGCTGTCGCTGGGCATTGAAACCATGGGTGGGGTTATGAGCTCGCTCATCCGGCGGAATACCACCATCCCGACGAGCGCCAAGGAAATGTTCACCACCTATGTGGATGGTCAAACCTCCGTCGATATTCACGTGCTCCAAGGCGAGCGGGAATTGGCCAAGGATAATCGAAGTCTGGCGCGCTTCCAATTGAAAGTACCGCCGCTTCCCGCGGGTGTGCCCCGAGTGGGAGTCCAGTTTCTCATCGATGCGAACGGCATCTTGAACGTGACGGCAAAAGACGTTCGAACGGGCCAGAGCCAGACCATCACGGTGAAACCCTCTCACGGCCTGACCGATGAGGAAGTCGAAACCATGATCAACGAATCCTTCAAGTTCGCCGCGGAGGACTTGAAGGCCAGGCAATTGATCGAAGCGCGAACCGAGGCGGACGCGATCCTCACCGCCACCGGAAAAGCCCTGGGCCACGGCGGACACTTGATCGGGCAGGAAGAATTGTCCGGCATCAAAGCCGCGATGACGGCGCTCGAGACGGCCACAGGAGGCGAGGATCACAAGGAGATTCGGGCTCGGATGGGGGACCTGGAAAAAGTGACCCACCACCTGGCTGAAGTGCTGATGGATTCCTCGTTGAAAGAGGCTTTGGAAAACAAGAAGCTTTCGGACCTCCCGTAATTGAGGAAGGCCCAGGTTCGGATAAAGGAGTTAGCGATGGAGCTGACGTGGCAGGATAGGGAAGAGATTGCGATTCAATTGCTGGAGGCCCACCCGAACGTGGATCCCCTCACCGTCCGGTTCACCGACCTGCACACATGGATCACCGCGCTGCCCGAGTTCAAGGACGACCCCAAAAAATCCAACGAAAAGATCTTGGAGGCCATTCAAATGGCCTGGCACGAGGAATACCAGGACGCCCAATCGTGAGCCTGTCCACGAGCGCCTACAAGCCTCCTCCGTCGAGACCCTCCGAAAACTGATCCATCCGATAAAAATCCACGGGATCCAAACGTTCCGGGGCCTCCTGTGTGGGCTCCGTCCCCTTGGCAAAAATTTCCACCAGCCCCTGGGCGCCATGATCGCCAGCGAGGAGCCCCGTCTCCGGATCCACGCGCACGAACAGAATGTCGTCCGGAATCTCAAAGGGAAGCACAGGCAGCGTCTTGAAGGCTTGGCGCATGAAGTCAATCCAGACGGGCAAGGCCGCATGGGCCCCGGATTCCGTTTCCCCAAGGGTTCGTAAATCATCAAACCCGACCCATACGCCGACCGCCAGATTGGGGGTATACCCGATAAACCAGGCATCGGTAAAATCGTTGGTTGTTCCGGTCTTTCCGGCAACCGGCCGGTCCAGGACTTTCGCCTGCTGCCCCGTCCCTCGCTGGATCACATCCATCAGCATGTTGGTCGTCAAGTAGGCCGTTTCTTTGGAGATAACCTGTTGGGGCTCGAACAGTTTCTGCTCCAGCATCATTCCCGCGGCATCCTGCACGAAGGAGATCGCGAAGGGATCCAGGCGCAGCCCTTGGTTGGCGAAGACCCCGAAGGCGGAGGTGATCTCCATCAAGGTGACGCTGGAGGACCCCAATGCCAAAGACAAGTCGATGTTGAGGGGACTGGTCATGCCCAATTGGCGCGTGAAGCTCACCACGGTGGGAAGCCCGATTTTTTCCAGCAACCGCACGGTCGCGAGGTTGCGGGAGTGGATGAGCGCTTCCCGCAGGGTGATGATACCGTAAAACCGTTTTTCGTAATTTTCCGGCTTCCAAATTTTTTCCGGATCCTCCTGCTCATAGACCACCGGAGCATCCACGATCAACGTGGCCGGCCCCAGCCCTTTGTCGACGGCGGCCGCGTAAATGATGGGCTTAAAGGCGGACCCGGGCTGGCGTCGAGCCGAGACCGCCCGGTTGTACTCGCTTCGCCCGAAATCGTAGCCCCCCACGAGGGCCCGGATGGCGCCGGTCCTGGGGTCAATCGCAATCAAGGCTCCGTCCACGGCAGGGGTCTGCTCGAGGGACAGATGAAGGACGTCTGCCTCCATTTTTTTGACGCCAACCTCGATCACGTCTCCCGGCTTTAGGAGTTGCTTGACGTTGGGCAGGAGAACGACGTCCTTAGTGGGATCCCGTCCGGTTAAGCGGCGGCGAGCCCAGGCCATATCCTCAAAGGCCAACCGGCCGACGGTGTGGCCAACCCGCACCTGCACGTGGTCCCGCCCCAGCTTGAGGACGACCCCTTCCAGAATTTGCCCCTCCTCGAAGGCCTGTTCCTGAGCCTCTTCCTGGTTGGACGCCAAGACGGTCGGAAGGGCCATCAGATCGTCCTTGCGAAGCGGTCCCCTCCAGCCTTGCCGTTTGTCGATCTGCCGAAGGCCGGTCAGCAGCGCGCGCTCGGCCGCCTCCTGGAGATCCGCGTTCAACGTGGTATAGATCTCCAGCCCGCCCTTGTACACCATCGTCTCCCCGTACTTACCCATCAGGTTTTGGCGGACGTACTCGATGAAATAGGGAGCGATCTGTTCCGTTCCAGGACGGCGGAACTCCAGTTTGGCCGCCACCGCCGCCTGTCGCTCATCCTCCGAAATGAACCCCGCCTCCACCATCCGCCCCAGGACATGCTCCTGACGCCTCTTGGCCCGTTCCGGATACTGAAAGGGGGAATAGTTGTTGGGCGACTTGGGGAGTCCAGCCAAAAAAGCCGATTCCGCCATGGTCAATTCCGGCAGGGCTTTCCCAAAATACGTCAACGAAGCCGCCCCTACCCCATATGCGCCTTGACCGAAATAAATCTGGTTCAGGTACATCTCCAGGATCTGGTCCTTGGTCAAGACCAGTTCCATCTTGTAGGCCAGCACCAGTTCCTTGATTTTTCTGATGTAGGTGCGTTCCGAGGACAGAAACAGGGACCGGGCCAGTTGTTGCGTAATCGTACTGGCGCCTTCCACCTTGCCGCCCCGCCGTACATTGGTCCAGGCCGCCCGGACAATGCCGATCAAATCGAGGCCGGGGTGATCGAAAAATCGGGTGTCCTCCACCGCAATGACCGCATCGATGAGGCTTCTGGGGATGTCCGAGAGAGGCTTGAGAATGCGGCGTTCGACGTAGAATTGCCCGACGACCTCCCGGTCGTCCGAATACACCCGACTGACGAGACTGGGCTGATACTCCTGGAGGGCGTCTAACGGCGGCAGGTCCCGCGAGATATACCACAAGGCTCCTGTGGTCCCTACTCCAAAGAGGACTAGGCTCGCGGTCACCGCCAACAAGGAAAGATGCCACCACCGCCAGCGCTTTAGCGGCTGCCGGATTTCCACAAACCGGTCACTGAACGGCATGGGTATGGAACTCCACCAGGACTACTTCTCGGGCAGGTCGTGCAGTAACCTTACCGCGTGCCCCCCCAAAACTCAAGGGACAGGGGACATTCCGACGGTCTCTCTTCCTGGCTTCCCTTGGCGGAGCCCTTTTCCCCCATCGCTTGTGATTGTCCTGTGTCATCGGGTATACTCCGCCAGCAACGCCGGGTGTACGCGGCGTTTTTTTTTGTCCAAGGAGATCGCTCGACATGGACCTCTCAGCCCCTGCAGGCCTGCCTCAGAGCCAGCAGCCGTCTGCCCCAGGTCGGCGGGGGGACATCCGCAACATCGCGATTATCGCGCACGTCGATCATGGAAAAACCACCCTGGTGGACACCCTCCTCCGGCAGACTCACGCACACCGAAAAATCGAGGACATGGGCGAACGCATCATGGACTCCATGGACCAGGAGCGGGAGCGAGGCATCACGATCAGGGCCAAGAACGCCAGCATCACGTACAAAGGGATCAAAATCAACGTCGTCGACACTCCCGGCCACGCGGATTTCGGCGGAGAAGTGGAACGCATCCTCCGGATGGTCGACGGGGTCCTCCTGCTGGTGGATGCCAAGGAAGGGCCGATGCCGCAGACCACCTTCGTATTGCGGAAAGCCCTCGCCCTCGGCCATCGCGCCATTGTCGTCATCAACAAAATCGACCGGCAGGATGCGGTCGTGGATGATGTTCTGAACCGGACCTTCGACCTGTTCGGCCACCTCGGCGCCACCAACGAGCAACTTGATTTTCCCGTCGTGTATACCTCCGCCGTGCTAGGGACCGCCACCCTGGATCTGAAACATCCCGGCACCGACATTATTCCTTTGCTGGACACGATTCTCGAGCAGATTCCTCCTCCGACGGTGAAGGCTGAGGCCCCCCTGCAAATTCTGGTGTTGGCCCTGGCGCACGACTCTTATAAAGGACGCATGGGGATCGGAAAGGTCTACGCCGGCTCGATTTCCAAACGGCAGAATGTCCTCCAGGTGAAGAGGGACCGGAGCCAGGTACCCGGAAAAGTCAGCGCGTTGGCGGTGTTCGTCGGCTTGGAACGGGTCGAGGTGGAGCGGGCGGATGCAGGAGAAATCGTCTCGGTCGCGGGTCTGCCGGACATCGCCATCGGTGAGACGATCACCGATCCGGACAACCCGGTTCCTCTGCCGTCGGTCGCCATTGATGAACCGACCGTCCAGATGACGTTCGCGGTCAATACCAGCCCCTTCGCGGGACGGGAAGGCAAATTCCTCACCTCCCGCCATCTCCGCGACCGGTTGCTCAAGGAGCTTGAAACCAACGTGTCGTTGCGGGTGGCGGAG
>JBFFYZ010000083.1:0-7480 GCA_041568895.1 Nitrospiraceae bacterium | reverse complement strand
TTCTGTCGCGCCAAGTTTTGGCGGAGAGGGCGGGCATTTGAAGTCGCGCTAAGGTGCTTCGCACGCGCTCCCGCTAGGGGGCCAAGCCCCCTTTTTCAAGGGCTGAGTGCTGAGGACTGAGCGATGAGGTGAGGGAGGCAAGAACAAGAATCACCATTTTCTTTCGAAGTTTTTACCGCCTCCCAGTCCTCAGCCCTCATCGCTTAGCACTGTATTTTAATGGCGGAGAGGGCGGTATTTGAACCCGCGACAGAGTTTTACCCCTGTGACGGTTTAGCAAACCGTTGCCTTCGGCCACTCGGCCACCTCTCCGACAAATCCTTCTTGTTCCTGCTTGATCGGTGATGCGCGAAGGGTACGCCTTTTACCCCTCAGGACCTCTTCCCTCGGCGCGCCGACGTTCCAACGCCCCGTACTCGCCACCGCCTTCCGCGGGCCATGCCACTTTGGCCCGAACAAGGTTGAAGCCCATTCTGTAAAATGATGTCGCGGAGCGACACCTTTTCATGGCCATGGAACCTCATTGCCGGTTGATACTGCTGGCGCGTCACTGCCCGTCCACTGGTGAACCGACGGCTTCTGTCGCGCCAAGTCGTGGCGGAGGGGGTGGGATTTGAACCCACGGTCCAGTTGCCCGGACTCCGGTTTTCAAGACCGGCCCGTTCGACCGCTCCGGCACCCCTCCATCCTTTTAATGATGAAGGATGAATGATGAATGATGAATGAGGTTCGAAGCCTGTTGCCTTCTATCATTACTCAGCATTCAGCGCTCATCACTGTTTGGTGATCCGTTCGAGTCCGCCCATGTAAGGACGCAGCGCTTCGGGAACGAGAACCGAGCCGTCCTCCTGCTGAAAATTTTCGAGGATGGCCACCAGCGTTCGTCCCACCGCCAGGCCGGATCCGTTCAAGGTATGGACGAAGTCAGTCTTTCCGCCGCCCTTGCCTTCCCGGCGCCGGTAGCGGATGTTGGCCCGCCTGGCTTGAAAGGCTTCAAAGTTGCTGCAGGAGGAAACTTCCCGATAGACGCCTTGCGACGGCAGCCAGACCTCCAAGTCATAGGTTTTGGCCGCTCCAAATCCCAGATCGCCCGTGCACAGCGTGACCACGCGATACGGCAATTCCATCCCCTGGAGGATCGCCTCAGCCGCCTGAGTCAACCGTTCCAACTCCTCGTACGACTCCTCGGGCCGGGAAAAACTGACCAGCTCCACCTTATTAAATTGGTGGAGGCGGATCAACCCCCGCGTATCCTTCCCGTAGGACCCGGCTTCCCGCCGGAAACAAGGGGTGTAGGCGGTGTATCGGAGCGGGATCTGGTCCTCCGACAAGATCTCGTCCCGGTGGAGATTGGTCAGCGGCACCTCCGCGGTCGGGATCAGAAAAAAATCCTCATCTGCAAGTCGAAACAGGTCGTCCTCGAATTTTGGAAGCTGGCCCGTACCCGTCATCGCGGCGCGGTTCACCAGAAAGGGAGGAATCACCTCCCGGTACCCATGTCCCGCTGTATGGAGATCCAGCATATAGTTAATCATCGCGCGTTCCAGCCTGGCTCCGGCATCGGTCAAGACCGCAAAACGGGCTCCGGCGATTTTGGTGGCTCGCTCGAAGTTCAGGATCCCCAAGGCCTCCCCAAGCTCCCAGTGCGGTTTGGGGGAAAAGCTCATCTTGGGAGCCTGCCCGTAGCGGCGCGCCTCCACGTTCTCGGTGGCGTCCTTTCCCACGGGGACGGAGGGATGGGGGAGGTTGGGAATCCGGAGGGCCAGGTCGGCCAGGCGGTCCTCCACTCCCCGAAGGCTCTCCTCCAATTCACCGATGCGGTCGCCCACCGCTTTCATCTGCCCCGATTTTTCCGCGACAACCGATGCCGGCTGGGAGGAGTCCCGTTTCAGACGTCCCACTTCCTCGGAGCCCTTTTTGAGCTGGTGCCGAAGGTCTTCCACGGTGGTCATCAGGCCGCGTCGCTCCTGAATGAGTTTCCGCAGATCATCCCATCCCACATCGGCTCCCCTGGAGCCAAGTTGGGCGCGGATGTCGTCGCAATGGTCTCTGAGCTGGCGAAGATCGTACACAGCGTCCCGGCGGGCTCTCTCAACAGGCGGTGCAATCTAGCACCTGCTTTCTACGGAGTCAATTGGACGACGGCTGTGCAGCGGGAACCGATCCTGCCCCTGCGCTGTCCGGAGAGGCAGCCGTGGCGCTCCTTGACAAGGTCGTGCGGGAGTTGGACGATAGGGCCATGCGGATGGTGGCCAACCCCCAGAACCCTTTCGAGTCTCAGTCCCGGGAACTCCTCGAGCCGCCTGCACACATCACGCTGGAGGTGTTCGAGGAGATCACCGGCGAAGTGTTGAGCCGCAACGAAAGTCCAGACCTACCCTTTCGGTGGAGCGTGAATCCCTATCGGGGATGTTTCCACGCCTGCGCCTACTGCTACGCCCGACCCTCCCACCAATATTGGGGCTTTGGCGCCGGGACGGATTTCGAGTCCAAGATCGTGGTGAAGCCCAATGCGGCGGAACGGCTGCGGGAGGCGTTCCTCAAGCCGTCGTGGCTGGGCGAGCTGGTGGTGTTTTCCGGAAACACGGATTGCTATCAGCCCTTGGAAGCCACGTACCAATTAACCCAAGCGTGCCTCGGCGTCTGCGCCGATTTCCGCAATCCCGTGGGCATCATCACCAAGGGGGCCTTGGTGACCCGGGACCTCGACCTGTTGGTACGGCTTCGGAAAGAGGCCTGGATCCGCGTGTACTTCAGCATCCCGTTCGCGGACAATGAGGTGGCCCGCAAAGTGGAACCCCAAACCCCGTCGATCACCAAACGGTTTGAGGCGATGCGGATCCTCTCCGACGCGGGGATACCCACCGGCATCTCGATCGCCCCGGTGATCCCTGGGCTCAACGAAGATGAGATCCCGGAGCTCCTGGCCAGAGCCAAGCGTGCGGGTGCGACCGCGGCGACCTATGTCTTACTGCGCCTCTCGGGCAACGTGGAACCCGTGTTTCTTGAACGGATGGCGGCGGCGTTTCCGGACCGGCTCAAGAAAATCACCAGCCGTCTCCGGGAAGTCCGAGACGGCCAGTTGTCCGAAAGCGACTTTTTCAAGCGGCACCAGGGCAGCGGGGTATTCTGGGAGATGATCCAGCAACTGTTCGAAGTCGGCCGGCGGAAGGCGGGGTTCGCGGACGAGGATGATCCCGTCATCCCGAACACCTTCAGGCGGCCGGGAGTTCGGCAAATGGGATTGTTCGAGGAGGAATCATGAAGCACAATCCGGGATTTTTGGCTCTGGTCGGGGAGGCCAAACGGCACATCAAGGAATGTCGCGTCGAGGACGTCAAGGCCAAACTGGACCGCAAAGAAGACTTCCATTTCATTGACGTGCGGGAAGACCATGAATTTGCCAAGGACCACGCCAAGGGTGCCCGACACCTGGGGCGTGGCATTCTGGAGCGGGACGTCGAAACGCTAATCCCCGATAAGTCCGCTACCATTGTGCTGTACTGCGGGGGAGGATTCCGATCGGCGCTGGCCGCCGACAGTCTGAGACAGATGGGCTATCAGGATGTCCTCTCGATGGACGGCGGCATCCGGGCCTGGCGGGAAGCCGGCTATCCACTTGAGAAAGGCGGTGCTGAGTGATGAGTGGTGAGCTGAAATGCAGGAATCCGCAGGTCAAGGCATGGCGGAGGAGAGGACCGAGGATACCCCGCCGGTTCTTCAGTCGTCAGGAGTCACAGGGATAGTGTGAAGTTATCTCGTCGGGATCTGTTGGGTCGTCTCGGGTTCGGCCTGAGCTTAATACCGGCGTTGGCCATGGCGCCGCGCTCGGTGATCGGAAGCCTCTTGTTCGAGCCGGACGGGCTTCCGGTCGAGGCGAAGCCCCTTCCGCCCAACCCGTTCGTCCATGACGGGAGGTCCCTGGTCGTGATGATCCATGGCCGGGACCTGGACGCGATGGTCCGCCGGGGACTCGAGGTGCTGGGCGGCATCGAACGGCTGGGGCTCAAGGGCAAACGGGTGCTGCTGAAGCCCAATGTCGTCAACGATCGGCCTCCACCCAGCACGACCAGCCCGGACGTCGTGGCGGCGGTGGCTCGGACGGTGAGAGAGGCGGGGCCGGAGGGGATGACCGTGGCGGACAGCTCGGGCATCATTCGGTTCCCCACGAGCGACAATCTGGTCGCGACCGGTATCCAGCGGGCCGCCGAGTCGGTCGGGGCCGATCTGCTGGCGTTGGAGGATCATCCCTGGGTCCGGGTAGAACCCCCGGGCGCCACATCGATCCCACGGTATTTCGTGTCCAAGCCGGTATATGACGCCGACGTGTTCCTCAACCTGCCCGTGGTCAAAACCCACCGCTTCGCCCACTATTCCTGCAGTTTGAAAAATTTGGTGGGCATCACCCATCCCCGGTACCGGCCCTCCGTCACCTTTCTGTCCGGGGACTGGCACGAACGGATCGCCGAGCTGAACCTGGCCGTGCATCCGCACTTGACCATCGCCGACGCCACCACCCTGATGATCGCGGGCGGGCCCACCAGCGGCACTCCGGCCCAAGCCGACCTCCTGCTCATGAGCGGGGATCGGGTGGCGTTGGACGCGGTGGGCGTGGCGCTCATCCGGACCTATGGAGCCTGGGACAAAGTCGCTGGGGGCTCGGTTTGGGATCAGCGGCAAATCCGGCGCGCGGTCGAGCTGGGATTAGGGGCGGGGGGACCTGCCGAGATCGAGTTGGTGGTGCATGCGGTGGGAAAGCCGGATCGGGCCTTTGAGGCCCGAGCAGCCGCGATCCGGCGGGATCTCTTTGGCGCAGCCTGACAAGGTCGGCACGATCGGGTGGCCGGCCCTATCTGTTCTGCCGATCGAACTCGGCGATAACCTCGTCGGTTAAGTCCAACGCGTCCTTATTATAAATCACGATCTTGATCGTGCTGTCGCTGCCCTTGTCCACGACCAGGGTGAAACCATTCTTTACGGCGACGGTCTTTGTGGCCGCGCCGATTTTCTTCATGTAGTCCGCCACCATTTCCTTTTGCTTGGCGGCGAGTTCCTGGTTGAACTCCTGGAGGCGCCGCTGATAATCCTGGACCTTCGCGCGGAATTGGTTTTGCTTGTCCTGCTTCTGTTCCTCCGTCAGTCTGCCCTCGAGCCCTTTGAATTCCTCCTCCAGTTTCTTGAGCTCCTGCTCGTCGTTGTTCAAGATCCGCTGGCGGGCGGCCGTGTATTCCCGCAGCCGGTCCAATTCGCGTCGTCCGGCTTTTGAGCGCTCCAGGACTTCCTGGGGGTCCACCACGCCCATTTTGAACGACTCAGCGGCCCAGCTTGATGGGGTGCTGGGGCCGAACAACAGGCAGACGAGAAGAATTGAGAGGCCCGTCAAGGCTCCTCCCGCGGTGTAACGCCTCATGTCAACTTTCTCCTTGTGCATGGCCGATCGCATCCGGTTCGTTCCTCTCTCGTGACAGGACAACGATCCGGTATCGAAACCGGAGTGAAAGGCACGGAGGATAGCGCTCCACGATGGTGCTGTCAAGGTCTCCTGGGCTGGCTCTGGCTCCTGAAAAACCGATGTCTTTTTTCTTTTTCGACGAACTTGAGCCCTCTTAGTGGAGCAGCTACAATCATACTTCGACGGAGACGCCCTGCGAACCGGGTGCACGGGGGGGCAACCCTCTGGGGAGAAACATCTTGAACAATCTTAAGGAAGGACTGGGAATGGCAGGCGAACCAAAGGGTGACCATCAGCGATTTATTCAGACGCTCCAACACGAACCAGTCCCTTGCAACAAAAACGGATGCCCCGGGCCGGTGGAAACCACCGATCTGTCCCAGGTGCGGGACCGGATAAAGCAGTTTGCCCTGGTCTGTCAGACTTGCGGCTGGACGGCCAAGCTCGGGGGGCGGGAAGAACTCGATCCTCCCTGGGACGACGCCTCACTCCTCGTCATGGCGGACGAGCATCTTCTGCACCAACAACCCCTCTGCCCATGCGATGGCACCCCGGTCGTCTTTACGTCCCTCCCCAATCCCAGACGGCGAGCGCGGTACCGGCTTTCGTGCTTTTATTGCGGACGACAGGCCGAAATGGACTGGCCCCCTGGCGAGTCGAGGCGGTAAAGACCGCCGGTGAAGGACGCCCGCAATATGCCGGACGCTGCCTCTGTGCCCCATATTGTGTGTTTTGGAGACAGCCTTACCGTCGGATATCAGTCTCCCACGCCGGCCAGCCCGAATGGCCAGGAAACGCCCTATGGTGGATTTCTCCAGCATCGGCTTGGATCCCGCGCCACGCTGTCCATCAGCGGCCGGTGCGGCGAGACGACCCGGGAGATGGTGCTGCGGTTCCGGCGGGACGTGCTGGAAAGAGCCCCGCAGTATGTGGTGGTCCTGGGGGGACCAACGATCTGGGCTGGAATATTTCGCAGGAAGCCATCCTGGCCAATCTGGTGACCCTGTATGAGCAGGCCCTCCACGCCCGGATCCAGCCGGTGGGGGTCACGGTGCCGTCGATCCGCCCGGAGGGGGATTTGGGAAAAGAAGGAAGATCGTGGCTGCAGGAACACATTGAATCCCGGCATAGTCTCAATCGGCTGTTGGCCGAGCGCTGCGCCACCAAAGGAATCCCCTGCGTGGATCTGTTTGGCGCCACCGTGGAGCCCGGCACCCTCCTCCTGGCGGAAGCCTATTCCAACGACGGGCTCCATCTGACCACGTTGGGCTACCAACGGCTGGCCGAGCTGCTTTTCGAGCAGGTGTTCTGGCCGCGACTGGGAGGCGGGGAGCCGGGCCTTTCGACCGGCACCGGGCGGTCCGGGGAAGCTGATGATCCGCGACGTGGATGATCGCGAATTCGACGGGGTGGTGGGGAGCGCCCGGGTGCCGGTGCTCGTGGAATTTTGGCAGCCCGGCTGCGGGAGCTGCCGCGCCTTGCTCAAGGAATTGGAGCAAATCCAGGCCGAAGTCGGAGACCGCCTGCTTATCCTAAAAATGAACGTGGAAGAAAATTTTCAGATCCCGGCGGAATTGGAGATCTCTTCCTTGCCGGCGCTGGCTCTGTATCGGGAAGGGACCTTTGAGCGGTTCATCGGGGGATTGGGCAAGAAAGCGGAGATTCTGAAGCAGTTGCCGCCCTTATGAACGATGAACGCTGAATGATGAGTGATAAATGAGGGTTCTTCAATCCATCACTCAGCATTCACCATTCATCACTATTTATTAAAGGGTTCGCCAGTCCCGGCCGTCCCGCTCGATGAACCGATCCGCTTCGGCCGGACCACAAGTCCCCGCCGGGTATTCCGCCAACCCGTTCCTGCCCTGGCTGCGCCACGCCTCGAGGATGGGGGTGATCCAAGCCCAGGACGCCTCCACCGCGTCCCGGCGCATGAACAACGACGCGTCTCCGACCATGACGTCCAGCAACAGCCGTTCGTAGGCTTCGGGGGAAGGGGCCGCAAAGGCCTCACCATACTCGAAGTCC
>JBFFYZ010000082.1:0-7523 GCA_041568895.1 Nitrospiraceae bacterium | reverse complement strand
TGGGGCGGTCTTCTGGGGGGAGGTCAACCCGGGCGGTAAGCAATTGCAATACAGCCTGGGGGTGTTCACCGGACTGCAGTCATCGGGAGGGACAGCCTGCGCCGGTGGTCCGTGCGGGCCCAATCAACAGGGCAGCCTGATGTATGCGGGACGCCTGACCTTCAACTTCCTGAACCCGGAGAAGAATCCCGGGTACTACACCAGTGGAACCTACTACGGGAAAGCAGGCGATATTCTCGCGCTCGCGGTCGGGGTGAATCATCAGCAAAATGGCGCCGGGTCGTTCGCCGCCAGTTCCGATTTCACCGCGGTGATCGTCGACCTCCTGTTTGAAAAACCGCTCCCGAACGACGGGGGCGTGTTCACAGTCAACGCGGAGTACAAACAGTATTTCGCCAATTACAACAAGGCCATCGCCTTTGGCGGGGCCGGAGCTGTGGCCAACGGCTGCTTCTGCCAGTTCGACGGGCATTCTTATACCGCCTACGCGCTGTATATGTTTCCGCAAACGGTGGGGATCGGGAAATTCCAGCCCTACGGGAGATACACCTGGATTCAACCCATCGATAGCACCAACCGCAGGGAAACGGAAGTTGGCGTGAACTATATCATCGACGGTCACAATGCGCGCCTGTCGGCCTTCTGGCAGTATGGCGATCTCGCCACCAAGGGCTTAAGTAATCCGACTGGCACGGCGTACGCCCCCGGTGTGACAGGGGACATGGTCCATACCTTCAAGCTGGCCTTGCAGTTCCAGTACTGACAAGGGCAGGGAGATCATGTTCCAAAGCCGGCACACATTTTAGTGAAAGGAGTCTGGTAATGGAGCGGAAGGGAACCAAAAAGCCAAGCGGCAGCAAGGAAGAGGCCGTAAGTACCACGGAAGCCGGTCCTTCGCGCCGCGAGTTTCTCGCGCAGGGCGGGCGGGTGGTGGCCGGGGCCGGCGTGGCCGCGCTGCTGGGCAATCTGGGAGGCTGGGCGCTGTCTTACGCGGCGGATAAGGAGCCGATCAAGATCGGCGTGCTCCATTCATTGAGCGGCACGATGGCGATCAGCGAGGTCTCCTTGCGGGACGTCGTGTTGATGGCGGTGGAGGAGATCAACGCCAAGGGGGGCGTGCTGGGGCGGAAGGTCCAACCGGTCGTGGTGGACCCGGCCTCCAATTGGGACCTGTTTGCCGAAAAAGCCAAGCAGTTGCTCCTCGTGGACAAGGTGGCGGCGGTGTTCGGGTGCTGGACGTCGGTCAGCCGGAAATCCGTGCTTCCGGTCTTCGAGAAGAACAACGGCCTGCTCTTCTATCCCGTGCAGTACGAAGGGGAGGAATGTTCCCGCAACGTGTTTTACACGGGAGCGGCGGTCAACCAGCAGGCCGTGCCGGCCGTGGAATACCTGATGAGCAAAGAGGGAGGCGGGTTCAAGAAGTTCTACCTGCTCGGCACCGACTATGTGTACCCCCGTACGACCAACAAGATCCTGCGGGCCATGCTGCTGGCCAAGAAGGTGCCGCCGGCCAACATCATGGAGGAGTACACGCCGTTCCACCATCAGGACTACCAGACCATCGTCGGAAAGATCAAAAAGTTCTCCCGCGGCGGCGGGGCCTGCGTGATCAGCACGATCAACGGCGACAGTAACGTGCCCTTCTACAAAGAGTTCGCCAACCAGGGCTTGCGGTCGGAAGACGCGCCCATCATGGCCTTCAGCGTGGCCGAGGACGAACTGCGAGGCATGGACACCACGGCACTGGTGGGCCACCTGGCGGCCTGGAACTATTTCCAGAGCATTGAGACCCCGGAGAACAAGAATTTCGTGGCGAACTTCAAGGCATACTGCAAGAAAAACAACTTGCCCGGCGGGGCGGACCGGGTGACGGATGACCCCATCGAAGGCGCCTACTACGGGGTCCATGTCTGGAAAGCGGCGGTGGAGAAAGCCGGCAAACCGGATGTGGATGCCGTCAGGAAAGCGGTGTACGGCCTGGAATTCAACGCCCCCGGCGGGAAAAAGAAGATGGACGAGGCCAACCACCACACCCACAAGCCGGTCCTGATCGGTGAGATTCTGAAAAACGGGCAGTTCCGGACGGTGTGGCAGTCGAAGGGGCTCGTCAAGCCGGAACCCTGGAGCGAATACACCAATCCGGACAAGGGCTGTGATTGGGTGAAGCACCAGGGCACGTACCAAAAGAAGTCCTGAACACCTGGTAAGTCTCATCAAGGAGGACCGCGAGTTGATGGGCAAGAGGGTAGGCCACAGACCAGCAAGGTGGATTCTCGCCTGGGTGCTGGTGGTCCTGGGCTGGACAGGGCCGGTCTTGGGAGCGGAGGCGCCGATAGCGGCGCCTCCGTCGTCTCCGGTGGAGCAAGCTCTCGCCAATCTGTCCAGTGAGGATGCCGTTGTGCAGGAGGCGGCGGTCCGCGCTTTGATCGAACAGGGGGACCCCAGTATCCTGCCCAGATTGGAAGTGATCCGGGCCGATGCCGACCGCCGGACCAGAATGGCCATGAAGCCGGTGTTCGACCTGCTGGGGAACAAAGTCAATCTCGACCACGAGGATCCGGAGGAGCGGAGATTCGCGGCCATAGATCTGGGCGTGCTCCGGGACCCGCGGGCGATCCCCTGGCTGGAAGAGGCTCTCGCCAAGGAACAGGATCGCTGGGTGCGGTACTCCATCGAGGAAGCGCTGAACCTGATCGCGCTGCATGAGGAGGAGGGACCGAAACGGGTGGCGGCGGCCACCCGCCTCGGCGCCCTGCACAGCCAGAACGCCGTGCCCGCCCTGAAGGAAGTGGTCCAGGAGGTTGCCGACGGCGAAAAGTCGGAACAGCAGGCGGCGTTGGGCCGTGCCGCGCGCGAGGCCATCGAGCGGATTGAAATCTGGGGGTCTTGGGCCAGCGCGATGGGAACGATCTTCCAGGGGATCAGCCTGAGTTCGATTCTGTTGCTGATGGCCCTCGGCCTGGGCATCGTCTTCGGCCTGATGGGCGTGATCAACATGGCCCATGGGGAGTTGATGATGGTGGGGGCGTACACCACCTTTCTCGTGCAGGAGCTGTTTAAGGGCTTTCTTCCGGAGAGTTACTTCGATTATTATTTTCTTTTTGCGTTGCCCGCTTCGTTTTTGGTGGCCGGCCTGTTCGGGTTGGCGCTGGAGGCGAGCCTGATCCGGTTTTTGTACGGGCGGCCGCTGGAAACCCTGCTGGCCACCTGGGGGGCCAGTCTGGTGCTGATTCAATCGGCCCGGGTGGTCTTCGGAGACCTCACTTCGGTGGTCGCGCCGAGTTGGTTGAGTGGCGGCCTCCGGGTCATGGTCGGCGTGCAGTTGCCCTACAACCGGCTGTTCATCATCGGGCTGTCGGTGTCCTGCGTGCTGGGGATCTATTTCCTGTTGTTCCGCACCGGGATCGGCCTGCGGGTGAGAGCGGTCATGCAGAATCGCGAGATGGGCTCCTGTTTGGGCATCCCCACCCGCCGGGTGGATGCCTACACCTTTGCTTTCGGGTCCGGCCTGGCCGGGCTGGCGGGCTGCGCGCTCACGCTGATCGGAAACGTGGAACCCGGCATGGGGCAGAACTACATCGTGGACTCCTTTATGGTGGTCGTGACGGGGGGCGTGGGCAAGCTGGCCGGCACCATTGCGGCGGCGCTGGGCATCGGCAGCCTGAACAAGCTGCTGGAGCCGAGTTTCGGGGCGGTCTACGGCAAGGTGTTGATTTTGGTCCTCGTGATTTTATTCCTCCAGTGGAGGCCCTCGGGATTATTTGCGATTAAAGGCCGGCATGGTGATTCCTGAATCTACTGGTCCCGGTTCTTCCGCCGCGTCGGCGTCCCCTCTACGAGGGACGACGAAGGGCGAGGGCCTGGCCTTTTGGTTGATCGGGTTTCTTCTCCTGGTGGGAATGCCACTCCTCAATGTGCTTCCGGAGCCAGGCTCCTGGCTGCACGTCTCCGACTTCGCCCTCAACCGGTTCGGCAAGTTCCTAGCCTTCGCCATCCTCGCTCTGGGTATCGACCTCATCTGGGGCTACACCGGAATTTTGAGCTTGGGCCACGGGGTGTTTTTCGGACTCGGCGCCTACGCCATCGGCATGCACCTGATGCTGGCCATTGGAACGGAAAGCGTCTACGGGAGCGAATTGCCGGATTTCATGGTGTGGAACCAGGTAAAGGAGCTCCCTCTCTTCTGGAAGCCGTTTTACAGCTTCTGGTTCGCGATGCTCGGCGCAATTTTGATCCCGACCCTGGTGGCCGCGGTCTTCGGATTTTTGGCTTTCCGCAGCCGGATCAAGGGAGTGTATTTCGCGATCATCACCCAGGCGCTGGCCCTGTGCGCCTGGCTGGTGTTCAATCGGAACGAGACCAACCTGGGTGGGACCAACGGCTTGACGGATTTCAAGACGGTGTTGAGTTTTCGGCTGAGCGATCCCGGGACCCAGCGGGCGCTCTATGTCCTCACAGTCCTGTGTCTGGGCGGGGCCTATCTGCTTTGCCGTTGGATTACAAACTCCCGAACGGGCAAGGTCCTAGTCGCGATCCGGGACAGCGAACAACGGGTGCTGTTCTCCGGGTACTCGCCGTCCAACTACAAGTTGTTCGTGTTCGTCGTGTCCGCCGGCCTGGCCGGTCTGGCCGGCGGGCTCTATGTCCCGCAGGTCGGCATCATTACGCCCAGCCAGATCGGCGTCCTGCCCTCGATCGAAATGGTCATCTGGGTGGCCGTCGGGGGGCGAGGCACCCTAGTCGGGGCGGCTCTCGGCGCCGTGGGAGTGAACTGGGCGCGCAGCTCCCTGACGAACCATTTCCCGGACCTCTGGCCCTTCTTCCTGGGGGGTCTGTTTATCGCCGTGGTGCTGCTCTTTCCGCAAGGCTTGGTGGGTCTCTTCCGCAAGTTGACCGGGGCCTGGGCTGCCAAGAGGGAGGGGTGGGGAAAGACCGTGCCGGCGACAGAGCAGGGACGCCAGTAACCTTCAACCGGTGACCGGAAACAATCGCCCCCCCGGGCGTCCTGAACACTCATGACCCAGAGCGACATACCAGATCGCGGCTCCATCATCTACCTGGAGGGCGTCACCGTTGACTTCGACGGCTTCAAGGCGCTGAACAGTCTCAACTTCATCGTCAATTACCGGGAGCTGCGGGTCGTCATCGGCCCCAACGGGGCCGGCAAAACCACCCTCTTGGACGTCATCTCCGGCAAGGTGAAGCCGGTCACGGGACGGGTGATCTTCGGAAAAGACGTGGATGTGACCAGGATGCGGGAACACGAGATTGCGGCCCTGGGGATCGGGCGGAAATTCCAAACCCCGTCCGTCTATGCCAACCTGACGGTCTGGGAAAATCTGGACCTGTCCCTTCGGCGCAACAGCAAGGGGGTGTTCGCGACCCTCTGGTCCACCCCGACTCCGGCCGAGCAGGAACGGATTCGGTCGGCGATGGAGACCATCGGATTGGGGGACAAAGGAGGCATCCGGGCCGGCTCCCTCTCGCACGGCCAAAAGCAGTGGCTGGAGATCGGGATGGTCTTGCTCCAGGATCCGGCCCTCTTGTTGATTGACGAGCCGGTCGCGGGCATGACCGACCAGGAGACGGAGCAGACCGGGCAGCTGTTGCACTCCTTGGCCGACCAGCATTCCATCATCGTCATCGAGCACGACATGGAGTTCGTCCGCCAGATCGCCAGGACGGTCACCGTGCTCCATGAAGGGACCGTGCTCTGCGAGGGACCCGTGGAACAAGTCCAGGCGGATCCGCGCGTCGTGGAAATCTATCTCGGCCGACAGAAGGAAACGGATGCTGCAGCTCGATAATCTGAACGTCTATTACGGCGAAAGCCATATCCTGCGGAACGTGTCCTTCGAAATCGGGCCGGGCCAGGTCGTCTGCCTCATGGGACGCAACGGGGTGGGCAAAACGACCGTGTTGAAAACCATCATGGGCCTGTTGCGGCCCCGGAGCGGCCGGGTCCGCTTCGAGGGCACGGACATCACCTCCCAGGGGCCCGACCGGCGGGTGCGGCGGGGTTTGGCCTATGTACCCCAGGGGCGGGAAATCTTTCCGCACCTTACGGTCCAGGAGAATCTTCGATTGGGCCTGGAGGCGGGGATCCGGGCCGGAGGCCACATGAAGGAAGAGGCCGCCTACGAGGAGATGTACGCGCTGTTTCCCAAGCTGAAGGTGCTGCTCCGGCGCCCCGGCGGCGTGCTGAGCGGCGGGGAGCAGCAGCAATTGGCCATTGCGCGGGCGCTGCTCTGCCGGCCCAAGGTGCTACTGCTGGATGAGCCGACGGAAGGCATTCAGCCGTCCATCGTGGGTGAGATCGAGCGGGTGATCGAAAGATTCAAAAAGGAACGCCGGTTCGCCATCCTGCTGGTCGAGCAGTACATGGAATTCGCCTCGCGTCTGGCCGATACCTTCGTCATTATGGCCAAGGGGGCGGTGGTGGCGGCGGGCAATACGTCGGATTTGAACGAGGAGCAGGTGAAGCAGCATTTGATCGTGTAGGGCCGGGAAACCGCGATAAGGGTGACGAACGGTGAGCCCTTCGGAATCGCCATGATGCGTTGATTTCAGGCCGCTTTTTGAGTCTTGCTTTTGGCCGCCTGCTCCTCTACAACTGCGCCGGAACGGCGCAATGCCGTCGCAGGCGGCACCTTGGTTGCCTGTTGACGTGCAGGCCCCGCCATGGCGAATTCCTCATGGCTCATCCGTTCCACCCAGCTCCTGAAGACTTGCTTTAACACCGACAACCAAAGCGACCATTGATGGTCACCGGAGCGATTGCATGCATTTGACGCCGAGGGAGCAGGAAAAACTTCTCATCTATGTCGCGGCTCAGTTGGCGCGGGAACGGAAGGGGCGCGGGCTGAAGCTCAACCATCCGGAGGCCGTGGCCTACCTGACCGCCGAGATCCTCGAAGGGATTCGGGACGGACGATCGGTGGCGGATCTGATGAGTTACGGCGCGACCCTCCTGAAACGCAAGGATGTTCTGCCGGGGGTGCCCGAAATGCTCTCTGAGTTGCAAGTTGAAGGCACTTTTCCTGACGGCACAAAGCTGGTGACCGTGCATCAGCCGATCCGATAAGGGGCTTCCTCGGCGAACGGGGTATTTTCACAACGAGGTGGAGAGTGGCCAAAAAAAGGTTAGCGGCGAAGGGAACAACCAAATCGGGGGCGAGACGTCGATCGTCCGCCAGGCCTGTCTCGGGGCGCGCCGGTACCCCGACCAAGCCCACACGAAAAGGCCAGGAGCCCGCCGACGTCATTCCCGGAGAACTGTTCCTCGGGAAAGGAGACATCGTCGCGTTTGAAGGGCGGCCGACTGTGGAATTGACTGTCACGAATACGGGAGACCGGCCAATCCAGGTGGGCTCCCATTGCCATTTCTTCGAGGCCAATCGCGCCTTGTGGTTCGAGCGGGAAAAGGCTTTCGGGTTTCGGCTCCAGGTGCCGGCCGGGACCGCCGTGCGGTTCGAGCCCGGCGAAGAGAAGCGGGTGATCCTGGTCGCCATCGGCGGAAATCG